>JAITLB010000035.1 GCA_031278175.1 Christensenellaceae bacterium | reverse complement strand
CCAGTTAACATCAGAGCATTTATATACTTATTATTTATGCGATAAAAAATGATTTTGCCGTCTCTGCGATATGTTACGATGTCTGCGTCACGTAAGATTTTTAATTGATGTGATGTGGTAGTTTGATTGATACCTAAAATAGCCGACAAATCATTTACACATAATTCTGTAATTGCTAAAGCTACTACAATTTTTACTCTAGTGATATCCGAAAAAACACCAAAGAACTCACACAAATCATTAAGCGTAGCATCATTAGGGAGGTACTCGCTTATCGCTCTCACTGCGTATTCATCTGCACAAAATATATGATCTTGTTTCATAGAGCACTCCGCATCGCAAATTATTCTTCTTCAATTATGCGATCAATTCTCATAGCACATATATTTTAATATATTTGTTTTTGTGAACATTAGCGGTCTTTGTCTCATATTGTTATATACAAGTATTTTTTGACGGAGGTTACCATGTTCAACAATTCTTTGCTCCCTGCTTTGCTATTGTTACTTGCAAATGACTCACAAACCGCACAGACATGCCCGTCATGCGGGACTACAACAACCACTCCTAACTGTGGCATAGACCGAACCACTCTTGCCCTTATTTTATCTATGCTCTCATGCCAGCCAAACAACGCGCCACCGCGCGAAGCATGCAACTCATGCGGCACATGTCAGTAATAGTACTTACCTTTGCATAAGATCGATTTTAGCGCCTGTTGTGCGCTTTAAACGCGCAACAGGCGAGGCATGAAAGAATTGCAAGCACTAATTCGTTAGCATTCAAAACCATATTGGATTTCATATAACGTTTTAGAGCAAACAACACAACAAATAGCATCTCTGACATTTCGCTGTGAGGTAATGTGCAAATATTACCATTTGTTGTATTTCAGGTCTTGTAATTTTGAATTTATATTTACTGTCGCTATATTCATTACCAGAATCGCTAATTGTGGGTTGAATTGTCTGATAAATGTTCATAAAATATAAGCGTGTATTGTTGATCTGCTACCACTAAAGCGGACACGCAAAAAAACAAAGCAGCAAAGCTTGCTGTGATCCCATTAAAGTGGACGCGAAAAAAAGCAAAGCAGCAAAGCTTTGAAGGTATCTCATATGAGAAAGAGAAAACATGGTGTAGGTGCTATAAAACTTGCACTTGTAGACTTCAGTAGTGGGCTTAAGACCGCTAGCGGGGGGGATCGAGGCGAGGAGTTACTACTAACACTTAATACAGCAAAGTGAAACACGTTTGAATTTCTATGTGGCGAGGTATAGATTTCATGAGGACGCTCAATTTATCATGATGAGTATATACTAATCACCACACATTTCATATTTTATTGCAACTTAAAATAAATAATTTACCAGCAAGTTCTCTCACTATAAAAATTAGGCACGTCTTATAATCATTATGATCCTCAGTGCAAATTGCACTAGAAATCCGAATGAAACTAGTATAACAACACTATGAAACTAGTATAACAACACTTCGCTGACTTGCTAACTTGCATGTTCAAGTGCCGAAATGGAAGTTGCACCATCAATTGCCTATTCTGGTCTTTCACGACCACTATCAGACAATTTAATTTTACCATCACCAAGCATTTGATAATCAAAAGTAATTAAATGGTATATTGAATAATCAGAATTTAAGAAGTTGTATTTATTGGTTATAAGATTATACTTAACACTTAATACAGCAAAATGGAATTCCCCTACCTTTATTCTTGCAAGATATCCTGCGGCTATTTGTTTTTTCTCTTTTGTCAGCGGGTGTCTCCTTTTATCTGGGTGTAGCATTTGCAAAATCGGTTTTTGCACCCCAAAAATCAGGGTCTGTTAAATAGTTGGCAAACTTTCAGACACGAGTTGCGCTCCTTTAAAGTGTGTAATCGAGCTTTCGCCTTCGCTTTGCTCTACCTCCCCCATATACGACCAATCTTGCAACCAAACACTAATGTTTTAAAAGCATGTCCTTTTTGATAGTACTGTCGCTGTTTTATTGAGGCTTTGTATCAGACTTTTCGCGCAATCCACCCCAATTGCCTCAAAATTACTCTCACACAACTCCTTTTGTTCGCCCCGTGAAATCGATTGCCCCCGATTAGAGCACTTTCCCCAATACAACCGGGCCGCAAACAGTGCGGTTTAACAGCGCATTCAAAGGCAATTCGATCCTAAGTTCTGTTATCCTTTTAGTAGTCGAACATAATGATTAACTTGTAGTGTGCGGTTAATTTTGGAGGCAAGACTGCTTGTTTCAGCATATCCCAATATACGCTTTATAATACCGAAAACACTAACTCTAATGTCGACTACTTTACCCAAACAATCTTTGATATCCGCTTTCATTAAGCTGACTTAAGCTCTCTATATGTCCATACTTATGCCTATAATATACCATATTACTAGTTTTACGAACAAGTGTAGTATTAAAAGACAACTTAAATGTAGTTGATGTCTATATTATCTAGAATTTTGTCTATACTCTATGCATTACTTGCTATTTGAATTTAGTTATATTATTAAACTGACATATAGTATAAAAGGATGTCCTGTTAATGATTTTGAGAAATTATAAAGATGAGTTTTATTTGGTTACGAGGGTATTTTTAACTTGTTTGAGTGTCTCTTGTGTAACTGTTTTGCTAATCATTGGTTAATTTGTAAAATTAAAGAAGATAAAAAATGCTGATCTGGAGATGTGACGTATTGGGTTCATTACACATATCCAAATGTCAATTTTTAGAATGCATAGGAGGGTGTGCTTTAGCAGGGTTCAAATTTTCGCAACATTAGCATGTGGCTATACTAAACCTGGCTGTGATGAGCTAAATTTGCAATAATTCATGCGTTTTTACGGCTTTTACACTGAAATATCGATGTTCTCCATCACACAGTTCA
>JAITLB010000022.1 GCA_031278175.1 Christensenellaceae bacterium | reverse complement strand
TTTTGAGCTTGAGGAAATACTAGACAAAGAGGATGTCAAACGTCACATATCAAAAGCTAAAAACCTTGGACTTTCTCCATCGGATTATTATCAAAACGTAATTGGTGTGATAACGCACGCAGAAAAACTTCGCGATGTTTATGAGGAATACGAGAGAAGACTCAAAACAGCAAATGCGATGGATTTTGATGATTTGCTATGCAAAGCATATGATTTATTTACAATATCTCAAGAGACAATTGAAAAATACCAAAGACGATTTAAATACGTACATATAGACGAATTCCAAGATATTAACCCTATACAATTTGCTATACTTAAGCTGTTAGTGTCAAAATGGGGCAATATTTTTGCAGTAGGCGATGATGATCAAAGCATTTACGGATGGCGAGGTGCTGATGTCTCAAACATTCTACAATTTGATAAATACTTTGCTGATGTAAAAATTCATAAATTGTTGCAAAATTATAGATCTACCAAACAAATTCTAGCTGCGGCAAACAATCTAATTAAGTGTAATACGTCACGTCATGAAAAAACACTCTTCACAGATCTACCAGATGGCAAGCCTGTGGTGTATTATAAAGGTCCTACTACTGATGGTGAAGCACATTGGGTCGTAACTCGAATCAAAGCATTGTTGCATTCTGGATACACGTACTCAGATGTTGCTATTATAATTAGGTTTAACTGGATCTCGCGTCAATTCGAAAGTGCTTTTATGACAAACTCCATACCATATGTCTTTGTTGGTGGATTCCGTTTCTTTGAGCGCAAAGAAATACAAGATGTAATCGCATATATGCGTATAGTTGCTAACGAGAGAGACAGAGCTGCTGTAGAGCGCGTTATAAACTTCCCTAAGCGCGGAATTGGTGAAATAACCATCGAAAGGTTAAACGACTATGCAACAGCAAACAATTTGGACTTAATGACCGTTATTAACGATATTTCAAACAACGGGGTTCTAACTGGTGTCCCTCAAAAGAAAATCGAAGAGTTTCGAACATTGATCTGCGATCTGCAATCGCATAAAAACTTATCAATTTTTGAGTTCGCACAATACGTTGTCGATCGCGCAGGCTTTGAAAATGCATATAAGAATACTGGCAAAGAAGATGACATGGATAGATGGGACAATGTCAAAGAATTCGTCCAACATGCTCGCGAATTTTCAATTTCAAATCCTGAAGCAACATTAGAAGATTTTCTTCAAACACTAGCACTAGCTCCTGATATTAAAGCTGAAAAGGACACTGACAAAGTTACCATTTCTACTGCACATGGATCAAAAGGTCTAGAGTTTAAAGCTGTATTTATTGTTTGTTGTGAAGATGGTGTTTTTCCATCATATCGCGCTATCAGTGACAAGGAAAAAGAGGAAGAGCGCCGTATAATGTATGTTGCTATTACACGCGCAAAAGAGCAATTGTTCATTTCATACCCTATAACAAGATATAGATATAATGAAGTTTCCTCCAGTACACCTTCAGGATACATTACTGAAGCACGTGGCGGAATTCCACTCCCCAATGAAATTGATAACGTTGGCAATACTGCAACACCGCACCAACAAGAAAAATCAACTTCTGCTAAAAGATCTCTCTTTACTCCCAAAAAGCAAATCACATCGCCTATTGCAAATTATTCCGCTGTTAAATATGCACAAGTCAATACCGATGTTACTGGTTACGTTGTAGGTGCTAATGTGTCACATGCAACATACGGGAACGGTCAAATTGTGCTTCTAACTGGTGAAGGTGATGCAAAGGCTGTTTCTGTACATTTCCCAAATCTCGGCACAAAGAAATTTTTGCTCAGATATGCCACATTAAATATTATTGAATAATACTTATCGTTTATGGAGTTTAACATGTCGCAAACATCATTCCTTGACACACAACTATCCGATGAACAGATAATTAAAAACATTGTTGGATCCGACTACCCAACAAAAATGCGGTTTATAGTGGATATATTAAATTCGCTTAATTTTGATATGCACGTATTAGAAAACGGCAAATATAATGCGGATTATAAAAAAATAACGGAAGAACAGTATAGCACACTGTATAAAATGCTTGTCGAATTAGAGTCAAGTACTAAAAGAATATACGGACTTAAAAACGGAAAGACTATAACTCCTAATAAGATATTAAATGATTCTCCTACCCGAAGAAATCAACCATTAAGCAATACGTTTGATACTGTAGAACACTCAATTATATTTAGAGAAATACCTACATCAAGTAATATTGATGAGATCAACACGTTTTTTCTTGATAACGTACCCAGTTATCGTGAGCGTGGCACTTGCGATGTAGTTCTAGACTGGACAACACTAGGAATACCACTTTATCTAACATATCAAGACGCTTGCCTCACTAGGTGTACAATTCGATTAAATGATTCTAAATCCATAGATGTCACCAATAGAGCAATTAAAATCCCAACTATTCCCCTTAAAATAACTTGCAAAGATCTCATTGAGATAAAAGGTGTTGTAACATTACCAGATTATGCTACAAAACTTGATTTCTGCGTTGATGTTCAAAAAACCATTGAAGAGAAAAACTCTAATAATAGTTCACGCGTTTTAAATCAAACAATAGAAATTCTTGAAGTTGCACTATTAGGTGATTATAAGAAATATAATAGTGATGCCCAAATAGAGTTGCTTACTAAACTTGTGTTCATTCCCGAAGATGCTATGTTTCATGACCCCGCAAAGACTTCTGAGACTGGGCTTGCTTTAAAGACTTTCTTATTAAACAATTTCTTTAAACTCATTCCGCCAATAACTTGTAGAGACGTTGTCATCACTAAAATACCAAGTAGTCATAACATATATCCTTCGTCACCTTTTCAATATAATTACTACACTATTAGAGCACTCACTACTGATGAGGATAGATCTTGTATAAACGAACTATTAACCCCTACAACATGTAATGGAGACATTGCAATGACGTTTAGACCTGTACTAGAAACTCAACTCGACTAGAGCACCCACTAGCGATACCGATTGAAATTGCGAAGGCAAATTAGCAACAATTTAACACACAATGAGGACAATTACAATGACACTTAGCGCTATACCTGAAGCCCTGCTAGAGCTGGTTAACAATTTAACCGACAAATTAAATCGTTACGCTCATGAATATTATGTGCTCGACACCCCTTCCATCTCTGATGCCGAATACGATAAACTGTATTCCGAACTAGTTGATGTGGAATCCCAATATGGTTACAGACGCAGCGATTCGCCTACACGTAGAATCGGAGGATCGACACTTCCAGAATTTAGAGAACATCGTCACTTAAGAAAATTATATTCGCTAGATAAAGTACAAACACCTGAAGAACTCGAAAGTTTTTTCGGGAAGGTTAGCATTGCAGACACCAATAATGTTGACATTACTATTGAACATAAATTTGATGGATTGACGCTATCTCTTACATATGAAGATGGTCAACTAAAAACGGCCGCAACGAGAGGCAATGGCGAGATAGGCGAAAACGTCACGGCACAAGCAAAAACTATTCGAACCGTGCCATTATCTATTCCGTACAAAGGATTAATAGAAATCCAAGGTGAAATCATTATGCGCTTGTCTGTATGGCGCACTTTGTTTGACGATTCACTAGCTTCCTCTAGTGAAAACAACGCGTTGACTGGCGAAGAACGGCAATTGAAATATAAAAATCCACGCAATGCAGCAGCTGGTGCAATTCGCAATCTGGATCCCGCTGAAACAGCTAAACGCAAACTTACATTTATTGCCTACAATGTTGGTTACTCAGAACTAGACTTTAAGACTCAAGATGAGATGCGTAAATTTTTAGTCGATTCTGGATTTAGAACCGATGGTGTATTTGCTATTGTGTCTCAGGCTAAAGAAGCACAAAAAATTATTGATGAGTTGGAGAATACTCGACAAGATCTTGATTTTCTAACTGATGGAATAGTTCTAAAGATTAATGACATATCTATCCGTGATATGTTAGGTTATGCTGAAAAATATCCCAAATGGGCAATTGCGTATAAATACAAGCCTGACACAGTTAGTACTACTCTTAAAGGTGTAGAATGGTCTACATCACGCACTGGGAAACTGAATCCTGTGGCCTTGCTTAAACCTGTAGAAGTAACTGGAGTAACGGTAAGTAGAGCTTCTCTTCATAATCTTGATGAGATAAAAAGAAAAGATCTCATGATTGGCGATCGCGTTCTTATCCATCGCGCAAATGAAGTTATTCCCGAAATAATTGAAGTGATTTCGCACAGTGAAAATCCAACGCAAATAGCACCACCTGCGACTTGTCCTTCATGTGGCGCACCAGTACGGGTAGATGGAGCTTACGCATATTGCACTGACACAGAGAATTGCAAAGCTGTTATTTTAACTTCACTTGCACATTTTGTATCTAAATCTTGCATGAATATTGTCGGATTAGATATCGGTGTATTGACACGATTATATGAAATTGCAAACGTAACAACGTTCGATCGTTTATATTCTCTAACGAGAGACGATTTAGAGTTTTTTGCGGATAAGACTGCGTCAAATATATTATCTGCTATTGACAAATCGAGAAATACAAACCTTGCTAAATTTTTATCTGCATTAAACATACCTACAATCGGAGAACTTGCAGCTAAAGATCTTGCAAGAACTTTCGGCAATATTCATAATATTATGAGTGCTAGCGCCAGCGAAATTGAATCTATTCCTGGATTCGGTGCTATCATGGTTAATAACATTGTTAATTATTTTGCCGATGAGAAAAATAAAACTATAATAGAGAACATGCTAGCAAACGGTGTAAAAGTTGCCGATTTTGTAAAAAACGATGGTTCAGTATTATCTGGGAAAATTGTTGCAATTACTGGTACGCTTACAAATTATAAGAGAAATGAAATGTTTGCTATAATTGAATCACTTGGTGGCATTCCCAAAAACTCAATTGCTTCTGACGTTGATTTGTTAGTTGTAGGCGATAAAGCTGGAAACACGAAATTGGAAGGTGCCAAAAGACTTGGTATAACAATGATGGAGGAAAAAGATTTTCTGGAAATGATTAATTTGTAACCGACTCAAAATAAACAGTTTTGAATCGCGCTTTTCAATAAACACAAATTAACCATAGTGCGGGTGTCATTGATTGCTAATCGATCGCGCTTTGTCATTTAATGTTCGTTCCAAATTTCAAATTATTGTGTTATTGCTCTGCTTGCTAAGACTACAGAATCAATGGTGAAGATTTTGGCTTTGCAGGTTAAGGACTGGACACTGGGATCATTTTATACTCGGATCCTTTGCTACAGTTTAATTGCTCCTTTTGAAATGACAACGCTCAACTGTGCCTTGGGCGGTTCAAATGACCCCTACTTGAACAAACCTGCACGATCCACCTCGGATTGATAAAAGGAATGCTGTACGGGGTAGGAACAATAAGTTGCTCTCGGAGAAACTTTGCGACAACTTGCCTTTAATTAGTCAATCCGATGCCGAAGTGCTTTTAGTAAATCATTGTTTATGCTAATAGCATCTCAAAAAAGCACTCTCTTCTCCAATGAAACAGCTGGAATGACGAGGTGGTTTTCATTGACTTTATTAATGCACTGCTAAGTGAAAATTGTGAGGGCGAATCATTGACATTATGTCGGCGGCATCTATTTTGCAATGTTCGGTAGTGACCCGCACAATCAAATCGCTATTCATCCCGTGAATCAAAGTGGCGCATCTTTAAATGAAGTTAGCGATATGGATATATTTAGAAACTCTAAGTTTCTAATCACGAATGAACTAAAAGATAAAGTCTTTTCTGTAAATGACGTTCGTCACGCTACATATAAAGTCAAAACATGCGGTCTAAATACATTGTTTTCCATCAAGAGTCTTTCTAGCAAATTGACATGCGAATTATCTGAAAAAGAACTTGAGGCCGAACAATTGAAGAACAATTTCGTTCTCTGCTTTATGCCAATAACCGATTGTGTTAAATATATAATGAATCTATCGGAATCTGTTAATCTTGGCAAGGCTGTAGAATTTATTTACACCAAAGCTAATCAATTAAAATTTAAACAAAAACCCAAACAACATTAGTTTGATATCGCAAAGAAATTGGGTTTATTCGAATAATGTATCCTTAATAAATTGAGCCACTTTTCCAGCTAACAAACACGGAACTGCATTTCCAATCTGCCTATAAACTGATGACTTTCTTCCCTTGAATATGTATGTTACAGGGAAGGTTTGTAATCTTGCAGCTTCATTTATTGTAATCCGCCGCAACCTTTTGGGCGCTTCACCGCATTGCGGCATTGTTTTTTACTCCATAAGCCATAGTGATATTCTTTTATCCAATTAGTGGTTGACGAATCTCTCAAATACTCTTCATCGATTATGGGTGTCTTATTGCCGCCCATAGAAGCTGGCAATGTATTTGCAAGCCCATCAATATTAATTGGACGCCCCATGCCATTGAATATCATTCCAGCATAAGGGGATTTACGCATTACTGGCATAGTCGCATAAGTTATTTTTGCAGTGCAAGTATGCGGATTATCTAACTCACCCTCAACAAAAGGTGCAAGCGCTTCACGGACAGTTACTTGTCTTTCTTTCTTGCTATCAAAATATACTTTAATTGCTTTAGACTCTATCTCCCCATCCTTCAAGCCGATAAAGAAGGCTCTCTCTCTTTTTTGGGGTATTCCGTAATCGGCAGCATTTAATACGATATATTTGCAATCATATCCTAACTTCCGCGCGGCAACAATAAAACCCCTCTTAATGTCATCCCATTTAACTAATACTGCAAGAGCCTTGACATTTTCCATAACAAAAACTCTCGGCTTTACTATCTCAATAACTTTTAAAAAGCTCCATACCAATTTACTGCGCTCGTCATCAGGATTCATTTTCCCCGCAATGGAAAACCCTTGACACGGCGGACCTCCAAAAACAAGATCTATTTGATTTTCAAGCTTTGCAAATTCATCAAAGCAGTCATTGATATCATTGTGTATGACTCTTACGCTTGGATGGTTTGCCATATATGTTTGAACGGCATCAGCCTCAATTTCATTAGCAAGAATGACATCAAATCCATTTTCAATGAATCCGACATCCATGCCTCCTGCACCCGTAAATAATGAAATTGCTTTTAGCACTGGTTACCTCCTATGGGACATTTGGATTATACCATAATCACTAAATTTTATCAAGTCAAACGATGCGCAAGCTGAACATTCATTTTACAAATTTATTTTCATCGCCTTAAAAGCACAACCCGTGGCATCGCTCTTTCAAGTGATACCACGGGTTGTGCTTAATTATAACCTATATGACATTGTCAGACCGCATTTGAATATAAACACGTAATGACATTGTAGCATGATTACATTGTCGATTTGACATTGAATATTTGATCGCGGACTCCGCCATGAGCAGACCGCCGTTTAATAATTCGTCTATGCAGTCGGATCGGCCCCTTGGTCGACTTGACCTGATCGACTCTTACTTCTAAGGCGAACTTACTCAGCCGCAAGGCTTTGATGTTTTTCGCGGCTTTGGTTATATTCGCAGCTCATAGTCGGCATAGTCCACAAGCCCCAGCATCTGTCCTTCTGTAGTTGCATAACGCTTTCCTGTTTGGATGTTTATTCTTCAACGATATTCTCTCTTAGGATGGTATAAATTCAACGTGGTCGCCAGCAAGTTCATTCCTCATGGTAATAAATCTGTTCTCGATATTCTCCTCGTACGTCAGCCCTGTTTTGTAACCTTTTGTTATCTGCTTTCCTTGGCAAATCCATGTTGCTCTTTTGGCCGCCCATTTGTAGCAGTCTTGATACCAATGTCTAAGCTAACCGCCGCAGTTAACCGCACATAGGATTGCCGCTCAATGCGCATTTTCGCTGCATCTGCCATTGCCGCCAGTGTCACAATGCGGAGAGCGAGGTTCTCTTTGCACATTCCACTTTGACTAGTTCAAATGCTTCCACGCTTATGATTTTACGCTGGTTATCGGCTATTTCGCAGAGTTGCCTTTCGCCATTGTTCATCATGCGGGTCTTGCTTGTGATGCTGGTCTTGCGCGCCTGCCCATTACGGAATGGTTTATCCAATTCAACAAGACTATCTGAGAACTCATTAGTCCCACTTGCGTTTCAATCTAGTGAATAATATATATTAGCTTAAAGTATTACAGTTTCTGACACAATCGCATTATCTTCAGTTTTGCAGTTGTATGTGATGGCATAGTCAACTTTTAAACTGCGGGTGTGTCTTAATAATAATCACTGGGTGCGCCCCGTTATGCCCGTTTGAATCTGCTTTTGAGGATTGGGCAAACAAATCATAGTAGCAAAACGCGCAGCCACAGGCATTATAATTTCTGCCACCTGGCGCGCAATGCAACCCTGAATACAAAAAGGTCTATTCCCAGGTTCTAAAAATAGTGCGCCGCGCTGGCTTCGTCTGCAATGGAAATTGCCGATCCCGCAACATAATAAAGCAAACACTAATTCTAAGTACAAGCATGGTCTTAGATCTAAGCAAGTAAAAATTGCACTTTTTATCACCTTTATGCCTAATATTTGAATTTGTTGCATCTTTTAATGTTATTATTTGCCATTATTTAATTTACTAAAACGACATATCATTATAAAGCTTGCTAAAATCCGTTTAAAAGTATATAATATCTATGCTAATAAAGGACACCGCGATGAAAGAAAAACTAAAGAAATTCTTAAAAAAGCATTCCACTGCATTTATATCATTATTGCTTGTTACAGTTATAATTGTCGCAATCGTATTCATAATGTACAATAACAATAAGTACAATTATTATGAGCGTGTAACTGCAAAATATAATGACGCATCAGAGTCCTTTGCGGCGGGTTTTAGCACAGTCAATAACGGGTACTCTTTTACTGGTGACGAAGTAGATAGATTAACATCTCCTAAACCACAGTATCGCCAACAAGAATATTTAGAGAACGAGTTTTACGCATTAATTAATTTTGGAATGAACACATTAAATGGTGTTCAATCTGGAACAGGTCAAGAATCACCAACTGACTTTAAACTAACCAAAGCAATTGACATAGCCCAATGGTGTAGAACAATAAAGGCGGCTGGGTTTTCCGCTGTGCTACTTAATGTCAAAGACGATGATGGTTTTTGCCTATGGAGTACAGCGACCACAACACATGCAATAAACCACAGCACTTATGCTGGTGGATTTGCCGATTTAGTCGACACATTAAGTTCTACAGCAACTGGGAATGGATTAAAATTCGGAATACACTATACTCTCTATGATAAAAACGCTAAATCCTATGGCACTCCTTCGTATAACAATTTTGTAGCAGCACAACTGACAGAACTTGTTAAGAGCGATAATTATGGTGATATATTTTATTTCATTTTTGACGATGATTATGGACCAAACATACAACCTGGATTTGAATATGATTATGAGCGTTTTACTAATATAATTAAAAATAGCGGTGGTCAATTACAAACGGTAGTTTCATATAAAAATAGAATTGAAGACGTGTACAGAATTGGCACATCTTTAGATGATATCAGTGATGATATGTGGAGTGTTGTTGACAAAAACAACCCAAACGGCGCTAAAAGTAGCAGGATCGATTTAGCAAATGCATCTGAGCTGACATTTCTACCTGCAGAGCTTTATGTAAATCTTCGAAGCAGTAACTATTATAATTCCTATGAACGTCCTAAATCACTAAAAGAGCTAAAGCAATTGTATTTTTTGTCAGTTGGATATAATACTAATCTTATGATCGGAATATCACCTACACCTACAGGTGTTATATCCGATGAAGATGTAGAACGTTTAACGGATTTTGGCGAAGAAATAGCTTGGACAACTAGCATTCAGGTTACACCGACTAAAATTACTGTCAAAGAGTTTGAAAACTATTATGAAGATCCACTTTTGCTCGCAATGAACAGTGAAAATGCACAAACACTTTACGAATTTCCAAACACTACGCATATTGTTGAATTCATATTCGGAACTAAAACGACACTAGGAAGGATTGATTTGCGTGAATATTTAAATGCATCGCAGCATGTCGAAGGATTTGAAATATGGGTGGAAGACGGAACATGGAAATTAATTGCAGATCGCAAATCGATAGGTAATAGATGTATAATCATGCTTAAAAATGCACCATCAATATATAAAGTGCGATTGGTGATAAAACAATCGCGAGCTGCGCCATTTATAAGAAGCGTGATTTTCTATGAAAGACGCTAAATTATATCAAAGGCAGACTAATGATTATGTGTTAGTATAAAAGAATTTAGTCGGAATGTTTAATTCGCAATGCAAATCTGCAAGTCTACATGAGAAAAATATACAATCTATGATGAATACAAAAAAACACAAACGCAGCCAGCTCAATAAAATGACAGGTGAGCAAAAAATATCGGCATTGCTTCAGAGGTTTATTAAGCACTGTCAAAAATTATTTAGACCTTTAAGCGACACTTTTGCAAAACTCTGTCTCTATTCTAATATCATCTTTATGATTAAAATAGCAACCCAGGATATTTTTAGCTTATCTCAAGTATATTTGAGCAATTTGCGCATCCGTTGCTAATTTTAGTTGTTCACACTTCAACATTTTCTTTAGTCATCATTAAATTTGATTGACTATTTAATTGTTCCGACATGATCTAAATTACACGATTTACTTTAAAAATGTCATTTCGGCAATTAAAGAGTGCGAATGCCACTAAAATTTTAATTTATGCTATCTTATTTATTAAAGGACAAATTTAAAATTCTCGGTGTGATATCGCTAAACATGATACACACCCTACTCGTTACAGGTCTAGCACTTGTATATGGAAACTTAGTCAATATTGTAGCAGATGGCGCAACAGCCGTTGAGCTCCTTAAAGCATTGGGTTTTGCACTAATATATTCACTAGTAGCTGGTTTCAGCGAGTGGGTAAGACATATAGCTTCGAACAAATATTATAATAGACTATTAGTCAGGATGCAAAATGATATGTATTCAAGACTAATCGCCTCAAAATATGATTTTATTACTAAAGACGACTCATCTAAACACTATGACTATATGACAAGCGATTTGTACCGCGTTCGCGGAGCGTTTTCATCATTAATTGTGTTAACTGATCGCATTGTAGCGGCCGTATCATCGTTTATTGCCGCTGCTATATTAAACTATAAAGTAGCACTTGTCATGATATCTATGGTCGTTTTCATGGCTTTAATTCCTGTTATAACTAAAAACCGACTGATAAAAGCTGAACTATCCGTATCAGATCGTAGCAAGCTCTGGGCGCGTTCAGTCAAAGAAAATCTTATGGGTGTTAGTATTATTAAAAGCTTTGCTGCTGAGGATCGCTCAATAAGCGAAATAGCAAATGCAGGAAATATCTTAAGAAAGACACATGACAAGAAAACGATATTAGATGCAGCAATAAATGGCGCAGCTACGATTATACAAAACATTTCCATGTTAGGACTTGTCGGTCTCACCTGTTATTTTGTTGTCACCAAAGAAGTGGCAGTCGGTGCCGTTTTATCTATAGTACAAATAGGAATGTCTTTCTATGGTGGTATACTAGGCTTAGCCGCTAATATAGCGTTCTATTGGGGCACATATGGCATAAGGAAACGTGTTTGGAACATAATCGGGAAGGGTAAACCAAGCAAATATACAGGGAGTTATGATTTTGTCGATGCTATCGAATTTAAAAATCTAAGTTTCTGTTATAATGAGGATGTTCGACCTATTTTAGATAATATAACTGCTAAATTCGAAAAAAACAAGAAGTATTTGATTCTAGGTCGAAGTGGCAGTGGTAAATCTACACTTTTAAAGTTAATTGCTAATTTCTATGACACATATACTGGTGATTTGCTAATCGACAACATTAATTACACTGATGCGGGTGATGGCCTCATAACATCGGTGGTAGCTATTGCTCAACAAAATTGCTACTTGTTTAATCGCTCTATGCGATATAACATTGACTATCTCCAAACTGGCGATGAAGAGAGACTTAATCAAATTATTAATTTTACCTGTTTAGATGATTTCATAGCTCGGCTTCCAAATGGTATTGACACTGTCGTAGATGAGGAAGTAAATCAAGTATCTGGCGGTGAAAAATTGAGAATTAACTTGGCACGTGCATTGTTTAGAGATGGTTCAGTTTTGTTATTAGACGAGGTAACGTCTAGTCTAGATAAAGCTACAGCTAGCAGGGTCGAGAGCAATCTCCTAACACTCAACAATAAAACAATACTTAATGTATGCCATAAATTCAATGACCAAACGCTTCCACTGTATGATATGATATTAATAGTCGAAAATGGACATATTGTAGAACAAGGCAATTATGCGAGTCTGCAAAATAGTCCTAAACTTAATGAATATCGCAACACGATAATAGATGAGAATACACAAGAAAGTATTCAATAGACAAATCCTCTAGCATACTACCATTATAGCAGGACGCAAATTATGACCAGTTCAAAGTTCAAAATATTAGGCGATTACCACACCCACACATACTATAGTGATGGAAATACATCATGTAGAGAAAATGTTGAAAGTGCTCTAAGCATTAAAATGCTTGAATTAGGAATAACTGATCATGGTTTCAACAATCCCAAAAAATACGCCCTAGATCGCGCTAAATTCCTCGCCCAACGCAAAGAAATCGAAGCGTTGCGCGAGGAATATGGTAGTTATATCACAATTCTTCATGGTGTTGAAGCCGATATAATAGGTGTCGATGGCACAATTGATGCTAACCCACAAGATATTTCTAATATGGATTTATTGATATTAGGTTATCATTCTTTTGCGAAAACGCTAAGTTTCAGTGACTGGCGGAAACTCTATGCGCCGTCATTTGTCAGTGGCATATTTAGACCTAGTAAGGTCACAATTAATCGTAATACAAATGCGCTAATATCAGCAATTAAGAAATACCCTGTTGATGTATTAGCACATATAAATCATCTTCTCAAAGTGAATTGCAGGGAATTAGCAAAAGCAGCATGCGATTATGGTGTTTATATAGAACTGAATGAAAAGCACATATCTTTTAATGACGATGATTTTTATGACATGTGCGATACAGGAGTAACATTTATTGTCAACAGCGACTCACACAGAAAAGAGAATGTTGCAAATTTTCCACGCGTTGAAAATTTCATTAATAAACATCGTTTACCACTTGAGCGCATCGCAAATGCAGACAAACTACCAGCTTTTAAAAATGCAAAGATATCCAGACCAATGTTTGAACTTTTAAAATCGGCAAACAACCTTTGCTTATAGTCGCGCCGTTACATAATCACAACTTACTACTGAACTACTATTAGATCCTGCTTTAAGTCTGACAACAATATAATTCTATAACTATCAAACACTATTACAATTGAGATCAAAACAAACTAAAGATTCGAATTTAATATTTGCTATCTATATGATTGATAACCAACTAATACATTGAGAATTTAATATTTACAACGGATATAGGAGTTCATGTCAAAATTTGTTAATGAAATCCGAACTTTATAGATCATGTATTTCCCCGAAGCCACAATTTACACTGCGATAAACTATTCCGCATAGTGATTAAAAATCATCACTGGCAACCTATACAAGCATGCAGCAAAATATTTGAAAATGCAATTTAGATACATGACAGTCACTGGGTTTATCACCCCGTAATGCAACCTTGCATATACCAATTCACGCTTTTGGATATCCTACACTCAATATGCTTAATCTAACACTGCAAGCAGCTTTAATACTGTGTCACGCTTGTTGTGCTGCATAGCAACGCAATCATATTAATGAAGTCATATTACTCATACATTTGAATTGAACTATCAGAAATGATTGCAACGCTCTTGTTAACTCTTTAATATGTACTAGTCAAAATGCAAGCATTATTTAATCGCTGCCTTAATATTAATTGTGTGCACTAACTTTAAGACAAAGATAGCATTTAAGTTCTTAAAATAGAAAAGCATTTGAATAGTTAGAGATCAAATATCTCTCTAGTCTTGTGACATATCTAAATAATGTGGTTTTGAAATAGCAAATTCATCAACTTCAGAAATTCTAAAACAGTTTTATGATTGTGACCTCTCTTTTTCAATACACAAGATTTTTAAAAGTAGCGACATTAAACGAGCAATTTGAAGTTTTAGCATGACTTAATACAATGCATGTCAAACACGAGAAAGAACTGCTAACCAGAATTATATCGCTAACGCACCTCTATGTTAAAACTCAAACACCTTTGAGTCAAATGCCCACTTCTTTATTTGTTGCGGGCTATTGTCATTTTGATGGATGTATTTCTATTTAGTGATGAAGATTACTTAGTGCGAATTTCACTTCTAGCTATTTTGCTTTATTTTAGTGAACTTTTAAACTGAATTTCTTGCTAAATTAACTCTTTGTAATTAATTTTGTATTATATAAAGACAATCTATTGAATTTTATGGTTTCATTTGTTAAAATTATATACCTAATAAATTGTGATTTAAGGAAAATATGGAAAAAAAATCAATTAGAGTTATACTGGTAACAGTTTTGCTCACGATATCAATAGCGACAATTGTTCTAGTGTGGTACTTTAACACTAATGCCAGTTACAAACTACCTAGCAATAGAACAGAAATTATGAAAGAAAATTCGCCCTATGTTAATTATGCCGAAGAGGTGAAATTTGATGTTGAAAAATTCCCAGAACTAATTGACCAAGGACTATTTTGGACATCTTGGGACGATGAGAAATTTGAATTTGCTAGAGTAGCTGCAGATTCCAAGGAAGGTGCTGCACTTGTTGATCCCAGCAAACCGACTGTTATCTTTGTACATGGCATGACAAATGTTGGACATCTTTATAGCGATTCTTTCGAGATGCATACAATAGGGGAATATGTTGCAAGTGAATTCGGTATTGACAAACCTACAGTACCATTCGTAAAACTATGGATTGAAGCTGGTTGGAATGTTGGTATTTTCGATTATGCCAAGTTTGCTTCCGAGTTTATCTTCTACCATCTCATTGAAGGAAAAATTTGGGGAACAGACTCTAAGTCAGGAACCCGATTTAGATATTATAATGGAGAAGCCAGCGTAACAGATGTCTCGGAATACGCGCTTGCCGAGCATTTTGTAGCCGAATACTCTAGAGCCATGAAGTTGCTACCTGATTCGTTCGGCACTAAGGAAATACGCG
>JAITLB010000243.1 GCA_031278175.1 Christensenellaceae bacterium | reverse complement strand
CCTGACACTTATAGCTTTGCTTGCCGTCTGCCCGATGACCATTCTTGACTACTTTCTTTGATTTACACTTTAAACATTCCATACAGATAGTATATCATATACTATTTTATTTGTCACGCGAATTTAGCACTACCAAATTTTGAAGGTGTGTATTAATTGCTTTATTGATCATCAAGTATTCCTGAGCGCAAACTGATAAAAGATCCATCAATGTAGTTTGCTTGCGTTAGGTTTTAATATGCCACCATAGTTAATGGGTAGGTTAATTATGAGGATATTGCAAATTAAGCAAGAAACAAACGCAAACTAGTGATTCTAGTTATATAATCTAGTATACTTTTAGTTAGTTTTTTCAAAATGGTTGATTATTGGGCATAATAATGATATAATTTTGAAGTCAAATTTATTGTCGTCTAAAGCACACAAGCAATTATGATTCTATTATGAGTGCAAAAAGCAGAGTTGCACATTATTTGCGGAGCTTATCTGTATATTTAGATAATACCTGACATAGTGTGTGCTCATTGCGTTCGCTTAAGTATTAATTATATCTGAAAATATATAACTCGGAGATTATCGTGGCAAAGGGAAAAAACGCACGGCAAATTCCAATAAACAAGGCAGTAGCGGGAACATTATATAATTTCCGCAACGGCAACCCAAATCCTAAATGGTCAGAAAAAAGCGATAGCGATCATTTTGTGCTACGTAGTGTAACAAAGGATAAGGCGGTTGTTTGGAATGTTGCTGACGCTAAAATGCAATGTGGCGATTTGATAGAGATCTCGGGGACAAAAGCAAGTGCAACAATAGCCTATGGAAAAAAACAAACAGGTCAATTTAAGCTGAATAGGCATGTTTCATTTCCGATGTTGCGAAACAAGCCCAATGTGATCGGTTGTAATTATCGGTTTACGTTTGGTGCTGGCATAAAAATGTATTTAGAAGATACAAAAATTGCAGGTGAGGTGCTCTTATCTTCTAAATTTAAAGGCACTCTAGCATTTGAATGCGATTTTATGAATGGTGGCGCACTCATCGTCCGCACTCTTTCTCCATCGCTTTCTTATCCTGCTTTAATTGAAAAGATAGAAGTGGTGAATAAATCTAAGGATACTGCTGTTTTCACTGCTGACGAAAGCACGAGGATCAAAAGGGTCAAGATTAGCGACACCGAGACTATCAATGTTCATTCTAGACTCGCCAATGCAAATGGTGATTTTCGATCTGATACAATGGTATCAGTAAAGAAAAAACTAGTTCCAGGTGCTAGTGCAACATGTTATGTCATACACTATGCATTTAAAAACGATGAGTCCCTAAACTTCAACGCTGAGCGTGAAATCAGAGAAAGACTTAAGCTAGCTGATCAGTTTTTAAAACAGACACAGACATATATTGATCCACTAACAGATTCATTTTTCTCGCTGTGTTTATTCAGAGGTTGTGAAACTATCTTTAATACGAAGAACGGATTGTTACATTATTCTACAGCAACACTAAACTACAGCGTTGCGCTTGCAATTGAGCAATGCGAGATCATCAATCCTATCTTCCCATTAATCAATTATGCCATCGGTATTAAACAGTCACTAAATTGTTTTAAGCTCTTTGCCGATTGTATTATTAAAGACGATAAATTGCCTGACGCGGTTGCTGGTGATACTTTAAAAACGATAGAATTAGAAAAAAGTTCGTGTTTAGAGAGTTTTGTTGCTGGATTGTCTAGATTCTTGTTAGCACTAGGACAAAGTGAGGCTTGTCAAGAATTTATAGTGGCGCTCGAGATGGCATTTGATAAGCTTAAGACAAAATACTTAACGCTTATTAAAACTTCAATAAAAGATAATAATGCATTTGATTTAGCTAGCGCTTGTAGTGGATACGATGCGGCATTGCATATCGGATATTTGATGGATTCGCTAGACAATGATTCGTCTGAATGTTTTGCACTTGCTGAATCTATCAAGCAACTGGTAATTGGATATTTGAGCGTGGTAACATCTCAATCAACAAATCGCGAATTTTCAAATGCTGGTGTGGTGCTTGACCTGCAACTGTTTTTACCTGCTACGGTGGGGATTACAGAAATGTCGCAGACTATATTCAAATTAATATTTAATGACAAAGTGAAGTTTGCCACAAACCTTAAGGATGATGAAATGGGATGTCCAGAGAGCGAAGAATCTAAGCTTCTAGCATTTAAAGGCGCTTTTATGGCAGACGTAGGCGATGCATGCGATGTGTATAAGAGATATGTAGCTTCGCGCATGCTCGGGATGAGATCGCCGTATCCGCGCACTAATGGCTATTATCAGCATGGAAGTTCATCGTCTGATGCTATATTGTCAGCCCGAGTAATAATAGATGGTATATTTGGAGTAGATCCTATATCATTTACGACATTGAGAATAAAACCTAAACTTAAAGCAAAATTGACAGGTTTGCATTTTGCAGGTACTGACTTTGATATTGATAATTCGGACGAGTTAAAAGTCCGAATTGGCACAAAAACTTATCCGTCACAAGGGTGTACGGATTTTAACTTCGACACGTTAACGTGGAAATAAAATACACTAAAAGGAGACACGACAGTGAAACCGATTACCCAAGAAATTGCCGACAAGAATGTCGACTACATAGTAGATGGGATTACAGAAGTAATTAAGACTTTTGGCCCACGCGACCCTGGTTCAGAAGGCGAAACGAAAGCTAATGAGCATTTTGCAAAAGTTCTGACCCAATATGCCGATGACGTTAAAACCGAGAAGTTTACACTTCACACAGATGCGTTTATGGGTTGGATATATTTTGATATATTCTTTATGTATATCGGAATTATCTCTATATGGCTCAATCTCAATATCTTGTCGATAGCATTAGTTGTCGCCTGTATTGTATTGTTAGTCCTTCAATTAATTTTCTATAAGCATGTCACAGCGCCGTTTTTTGCTAAGAAAACGTCTACGAACGTGTATGCAGCTAAAAAACCTACGGGCACAGTAAAGAGACGTATAATCTTCTGTGGTCATACCGATGCCGCTTACGAATGGGGTTGGTTGTATAAAGGTGGTTTCGGATTGTTCTTTGCTACTTTTATCGGAGCTTTCATAGCAATGATTTTAGTTGTTGTTATGGCAATTATCGGGATTGCTAAACATGGTTGGGCTGTTCAGCTTTTAACACCTGAATTATTAGGAAATACATATTTCTATGTTCAACTTTGTTTGTCCATAGTATCAGTTATTCTTATTTCTTTAATGTTCAATTTCTCTAATAAGAGCACTATAGTAGATGGTGCTAATGACAATCTTACAGCATGTCTTACTTCAATATCAGTATTAAAGACAATGCAAGATGAAAACATTGTATTTGAGAACACCGAAGTTTGTGCTTTAATGGCAGGATCGGAGGAAGCGGGATTGCGTGGTGCTATGGCATTCTCTAAAGCACATAAAGCCGAGCTGGATAAAGATGCTGCTAATGGCATAGAGACAATATTTATAGTGTTAGAGACTTTGCGCGAAAAGGATTGTTTGTCAATATACAACAAGGATATGAATGGTGTTGTTCCAGCAGATCCACAAGTTTGCAAACTGTTGAAAATAGCAGCAAAGGAAGCTATAAACAAAGATTTGCATTATTCTACTGTTTCATTAGGTAGCACTGACGCTGCGGCATTCTCCAATGCTGGGTTAAAGTCTGCGTGTTTTGCTGCGCTAAATCACAAGCTACAAAGATATTATCATACAAGAATGGATACTTATACTAACCTCAGCAAAGAGACTCTAGATCTTGCATACAAAGTTTGCATGAAGACCTTAGAAATCTATGATAAGGATGGATTACCAGAAGCATAGTTTTTCTAAATTTAATTTTAATTTGATAATTTACAAAAAGCGCGGGTTTTAGAAATATTACCCGCGCTTTTTGGTAGTGACACCAAGTCAGCGTGGATAAATAGGCATGGTGAATACACCTGTGCAAATTTCTTCGCTGAATTCTTGACAGTTTGGGAGTGCGGGATATCCGTAACTCTGTACCAGTAACTCTACTTCCGCCACTATTTTTGTTATTATTGTTGCACAATAGGTTGTGGTCAAAACATTCCCAGCGAGATTTCCACGCACGCACCTAACGGATGCTGTAATTTGCACCTCTGTAGGTATCATCGCCTCACGTGGTACTTTTAATAAAATGTCACGATTAATACTTAATTGCGTTGTCCCAGTTATTATCTCGCCATTTAAATCGTAAGCTTCTATTTCCATTGGAATGTCGACAGAATATTGAACCCGTGAACATGGGTTGCAGGGTTGCGGTGTGATTATCACATCAGAAACTACACCCGATGAAACGCTCCTCCCATCTACGAACTTTACGGGTGTAGATGGGAAATTAACATTCAAATTCGCGTTTTCCTGTGTAATCCTGTTCATACAAGCATCGAACACGCGCTGTGTACGTATACATATTTTCTCGGGTGGCGATGTGGGATCAGATAAGCAAACACACCCTCGGTTATTATTACAAGGCATAATTATTTCTCCAAATGGTTATATAACACATTATGAATTCTATATCAAAAATGTTACCAGAATTTCTATTATCCGCATGCGTTCCTATTTATGCAAACGGTGTTAATAGCATGCTTGTGTCCCTTTAATGCTCGTATTTAGCGACAATTCAGTAGTTTGCTAGCTCAGTCTCGCCACCTTGTGCTTATTCTTGACTTATGGACGAAATTATGCAATAATATGCAATGAAATTTAACAGTGACAAAAGCAAAGACACTATGAGTATTAGATGCACTCTTCGAGCGCGAAAAAACTCCAAAAGTATCTGGCTGTAGCAAATCTTTTAAGTAGCTTTTTGAGTTATTATTTGTCACCTTCTTGCTCTCATCTGCTTAGTTGCATGAGGGCAATATGGCAAATAGTATGTAGTAAATTTTTGCTTGAGAGTTTCATTTTTGATTTGATTGTACGACCTAACACGCTTTGCTATATAAATTGTTAATAATACAATACAAAGGAGATTCTATATGAAAAATTTTCTTAAATATACGTTTATAGCACTACTTCTTATATCACTATCCCTCTCGTTATTTGCCTGCGCAAATACACCAGAAGCAACAGAAGGCGAGAAAACTTTTGACGTAATATTTTTAGACGCTGAGTCAAACTTAGTAGTAAAAATTGGCTTTGATAAAACTAGTGAAAGTTATCTTGAATACGCGCTGTATAGTGTAGCAAATGAGGAAGGTAGTAAGATTACTTTTGATGCATCAGTTGGTGGACAATATGGGAGTTATCTACATAGCTTTACGTACGACACAGTAACATATGGTACTGGGACTAGTCAATATATAGCTATTTATATTGCCTCAACAGATGCCACCTTGATAATGCCTGAGAGTGAATCATTTAGATATCAAGATAAGGACTATTATATGACTGCGTATGGTATAAGCAAAATGCCATTGATCGATGGCATTAATTATCTGCTTATGGTCTCAAGCTATTAGTTGATTCGTGACTAAGCGCGTATATGCTATAAAAAAATGCGCCCTAATAGGTTTGCTTGCCGCCACTATAACTGGCGGCAAGCTAGCACTAATGGCAATAGCTAATGTTGAGATTGTAACGCTTCTAATAATGTTATATGCCGTAGTTTTTGGTTTGGCTATAGCTTTGCCAGCAACCTTGATTTTTGTTACAACTGAAGTTCTTTTGTTCGGTGCTGGCACGTGGGTAATTTCATATTATTTTTATTGGCCGTTTCTTGCCATAGCTTTTGCACTATACTCAAAACTAACAAAAGATAATACCATTTTGCGTATAGTTTTTGTTATAGTAATAACCACATTCTTCGGTGTGTTTACGACCCTTGTTGATACTATATTTTTTCTGAAAGCGCCACCAAGCACATTTTTAAGATCATTTGCGATAATGTATTCTCGTGGTGTTAGTTTTTTTATTGTGCACATAGTAGGAAATACATTATTTTCTATAGTAGCTTTTGGCACCATAAAAACACATCTTCAAAATCTAAAAAAGGCATATTTTGGCGACATTAATCCGCAAATTAGGTAATGGAAACGACAATTTAACTGGAGTGCCAAGCATTTAAGCACTGTATTTAGCAATTTCAAGATTATCTAGTTATACTTTATTGTCTACACTCGCATCCTCTACTGTTTCAACTGTACTAATCCAAAGACTATCATAATCCATGCCCGTAACGCTTACCAGTATTTTCTTTTCTTCTTCGGTTGGTGAAATCGAACCGTTTGTGCGCCGCTCGTTTATTAGTCTTTTTATAAGACCATGCGCTTTTCCGTCCAGTTTATACGTCATACTAAAGAACAATATAACTGCGCACATCAGAATAGGTACAACGGCAAGCATCATTTTAACCGCCCACATAAGCGATGGTGTCGCATCGCTAGGCTCAACGTAATCTATAGTCGACACTCCAAAAGCAGCTATTATAACACCAAAAACAAGTGCGGAGAGACCTCCTACAATTTGCCTGCCAAACGTATTCAATCCAGCATTGACACCTTCGTTGCGTTGCCCAGTAATTAACTCTTGAGCGTCAGCTAGGTCAGGCAGAAGTGCAGACGGAACAAAGCCCAAACATGATACACCACCACCTAACAGTCCCATTGCAACAAGGAAGAGCCAAATAGGTGTATCATTATTGATGAACAATATAATCACACCCGCTGCTATCAGCATAGGAATATCGATTAAATATGGTCGGTGCTTATTGTATTTTCGCATCATTAATAGGTTCGGAACAAAGAACCCTATCTCTATTGCCCCTTTCAAGTTTACAACAATCATGCGCAGTGAAAAACCAAATAAGAAATCCGTAATATCGCCGTAAACTAGTAGTGTAAACAATATCATTGCTGCTAAAATAGCACCAGAAATAAACGCACCCGATAAGACAAGCCCGAAGAATTTTCTATATGTTTTACACTTGAGGACATTAGCATAATCTTTAAAAATAGATGCCACAGTAATGCGCTCTCGCGCTTTTAGATTTGGTAATGGTGGTGGTTCTTTAACTGTTAAAGCCGTGATTAGAACAAATCCAGCAAAGAGTAATCCAGAACACAATGCCATCATACTAAAACTGCTAGAAAGAGCTGGAGATAATTGTTCACCCTCAGGTACTCTTACAAATAAATCGTACAACCAAGTCGCTGAAACTCCACCAATCCCAGAAAATATCATCCTAGACACTGTGTATGTAGTTCTTGCTCTGTACTCAGGCTCAATTTTAGCAAGTAGTGAATCATATGGAACTGTTGCTAATGAGAATGAAGTGCTCCATAACATGTAGGCGAACACGAAATACACTGCTTTTGAAGTAGCATTAGGTAAATCAAAGGATGTCCAGAACAAAAGATACGCTATCGCAATAGGTATCAAAGAAAGTAACATTAAAAACTTTACGGTACCCATTTTTTTGCGAGTTCTGTCTACGATTACACCCATGGCTGGATCAATTAGTCCATCCCATATGCGACCAATACCTGCAACAATGCCTGCAAGTAACGGTGTGAGACCAGCTACTAAAGTTAGGAATACGAAATAATATAATCCTATTATTTGATTAGCACTGCCGCCCATATAGTCAGCGGCACCATATCCAGCAATCTTAAAAAATTTGCGCGTTTTTTCGTTAGTTTTCATAATGCACTTTATATTACATTTTTTTTTGAGATAATGCAAGAATTTAGTTTAATATATTTAAATAAAGTCGTATATTGCAAGAATTTAGATTAGAAAATA
>JAITLB010000226.1 GCA_031278175.1 Christensenellaceae bacterium | reverse complement strand
GTAATTTACAAACTGAGTGGCGATGAATCTATTCAGTGGATAGATCCAGTCAAGGATAAATTGGCATACAATATGCCCGAATCACCATTCGAAATTTGCAATACGGATTTCAAGAAAGTGGCACTTGAGTATTTATTATATCAAAACAAAATGAATGAAAAAGATTTTAAGAACACAATACTTGAGTACGTGCTTTTTGAAAGTGCAATTAATGACAAAATTCTAGACTAGAAGATATCAGCAAAGGAGAATTCAAATGGGTTTATTAAGTTATATGCGCGAGAATCAAGATAAAGGAAATATTGATATTTCAACGTGGGGTAAATTCAAAATTACCGACTTGTTTACTATATCTGGTACAAAAACCACACCTAAAGACAAACTAGATCTTGATAGCGGTGGCGAATATCCATATATAACGACTCAAGCAACTAATAACGCTGTCGCTGGATATAGCGCTAAGTGGACCGAAGAGGGCGGAGTGCTTGTTGTAGATAGTGCCGTTATTGGGACTTGTACATATCAAGAGAAGAATTTTACGGCAAGCGATCATGTTGAAAAATTAACCCCATCGCAACACAAATACAATTGGGTCATGACTAAAGAAATTGCTCTTTTTATTGCAACTATAATAAACAAGGTTGGGACTTATTTAGCATATTCATATGGTAAAAAGCGATCACAGGTTGCACTTATGGGCGAGATCATATACTTGCCAACCGATAATGACGGAAAGCCCGATTTTGAATATATGCATCGAAACATGAAAAGATATATGAGCGATATTTCAACATTAATAATCTAGACAAGGACACTGTGGATCTAAGATATTATTGCATATAACGCACTAGATTAAAAACGCGCTTAGACATCTGAGAAAATATTCCGAATACAGTGGTTAAATGAGGAAAGGGTATCACAATACGTTTGATAAGTATTATATAATCAATTATTAGATTTAATATATGTATCATTAACCGCACCTTTAAGGAATTTCAGTATCGAACACATCTAGCAAATACTATTATTTTAGTTTTAAATGTAAATCTAATTAAAAAGCATTAAACCTAGTTTTTCATATACGGCTACTGTCATTATTTGTGTGACTTTGCAATTTTTGCTATATAGAGATATACAAATTTTGGTGATAAGGGAGTTGTTTAACACAGGCATTTTAAGTTCTGTACTATGTCAGTTTGTCTATTTACAATTTTGCGACTTGATTAAAAACATCCACAGATATCAGCTTATTATATTATTGATTTAGTATTTCGGGAAATAGTATTACTAGAAATTTTACAGATTTTATGGTATAATAAGATGAAGTCGGGTACTGTTTGTTGTTTCCCTCCTATATTTTCTATATTTTAACCGTTTATTGTCGTTTTAGGTTTTACAATATATAGGATTATTTTTTAGTAGAAGTACCCGACTTTTTCAGTTAAGGTCTTGAGATTTTGAACATATAACTTCGTTTTGTGGTAGTTCTCATAAATGCTTTGACTATTCTTTTGTCCTAATTTTAAGACCTAACACCAATGAGTAATTATGAATTTGTAAACTACTAGTTAACTTAGCCCTACTAATTGTATTAAGTTTGGACAATTAAACATTCATTGAGTAAAATAGCGAAAACTATATTAAGGCATTTGCTAGTTGTCTATTGCACATGCATTTTACATAATTGCGATCAGATAGTTTCGCTTTTGCAGTTTATTATCAATGTCCAAAGCGATTATTGTAATTATATTGATGCCTTTTATTGATTTATTATGACTCTCAAAACAGACAGTTTGATTTAATAATCTGGAAACAATTCGTGTGATATAGCATATCTTTGAATTTGCGCATCATGTGCTAGACTGACTTTGTAGTGCGGGTCCTCGATCGTAACGCATTTTCTTTTGCGAGCATCTATCGAATAATTATATCTTCTTTACGCGATACTCGCAGTCATGTCCATATCTATTAAATTTCCAGTTTAAGTAGAAATTTCAATGCCACTTGCATCTAGTGAGCATGGGACAGTCAATTTTGAGTGGCATTCACTTAAAGCATTATTAAATCTTAGACCAGGTAATCTGTATTCGAGATGTACCACGTAATTACCAGGTTGAATTGTCGCGATGTCATCATGATAATCATTACCATCAGCCATCCAGGCATATTAACACCCCAGGAGTGTGTCGGAAAATTTAGTAAAAGTAGCGAGAGCAGCGCAAATACAGTTCCAATAGTTATTGTGCTAATTGAGAGAGACGAGTAAAATTGCTAACTGTTTAACTAGCAACTTATTTATTTGCAGGTAAAGCGTATAATCGCCTGTCGACAAGACAAGTGTTTGTCCGCTTGATTTCTAAAACTTGTCAGTATAACTTCTTCAATCCTCAATTATTGAAATATACTCTTGACTTGCGCTATAAGGCAAATTGGTAATAGTTTCGATGTTTTGCTTATTTCATCACTAGTGACAATTGAATTGGTTTTGTAAATTCAATTGTCACCAAAGCGAATGCTTGTTTAGATTTTGGTGACTGTTGGTTTATTTCACACATAATATTTTTCATCAAACCCCATTTTAGGGCAGATCCTTTTAAATTATAATTCTAGCTCAGACGCAAACTCAGGTATGATAAAATTATATAGCATAGCAAATTTTCACTAATCGCCACAGCAATAACCTGAATTATGAACAATAACATTATAAGATTTTCAGGAATGCTTAATAAGTTCCGCTGGCATTTTTTTAATTAATTTCCAAAGATTAAGCATTGAAACAACTATTGAAATGCCTAAGAAAGAGAATCCTATAATTAATAGCAAGGTTATTGGATAGGCAACTTTAATGTAAGTGATTTCTGAAAGAATTATTGGAATAATGTACATATAGGCAATAGATAACCAGCAAGCAAAAACTATAGCAAGAAGAGAAATTACTATTGTGTCAAACCATAGCAAGAATAGAACGTTTTTATTGCTAGCACCAAGGGACTTAATTATACCTATCTCATTTTTTCTCTCAAGAACATTAATTTTCCCAAACGAGTTCAACATTGAAATAGATATTATTGCCATTATTATTCCGATTATAAACAATGCTATTTGAAAAAATCTTGTTTGCATTGAAATATTCTCTTTCAAATTTTCATAGTTAGACTCCGCAGTGAAACTTTCATTTTGCTTAATAACTGTTATTATTTCTGTGCTTTTAGTAATATCCGAAATGTAAAGATCTAGAGTTGTCGGTTTAGCTATTACCATTTCATCAAATAATTCTTGTCGAAATTTTGCTTCGTGAGTATCACTCAAATAAATCCCAACAAGATTCATTTGATAAAAATCGTTATAGACAAACCCCAATTTGTTTGAGAATAAAGCATTTATCACATCAAGAGGGACTTCTCCATTTTCAATTTCTTCAAGAGAAAAATCACCATTTAATCCAAATGTTTCTAAGAGATATATCAGTTGCACGTGACTTAAAATCATTTCATTTATGTCATTAGGTGCATGTCCATAAATGATATTCTCATTATTATCTATTGTGCTTAAAGTTGGTTTAATTCCTCCTGTCGTCATGCCTGATCTTTCCTCAAAAACCTTTGTGATTATCAATGGATGCGTTAACTGTGCTTTTAGTTGTAGTTCACGAAGTACTTTAAGTCCCCTAGCGCTCACAAAACTAAAAATTTCATCTTGAGGGTTGACGGTACTATTTATTCCAACAACTAATAGTTCTATGCTTTGCCCAAATCCAGAATTCAAAGTTATAGTTTTATTTAGTGCATCACCATCAAACAACAAATCAGATATATCTTTGGCTAAAATAATTTCATTGTCACTTTGCAAAAAGGCACCCTCGACTTCATTAGACATAACTCTTTCTTTAAAAAAGTCATTAATGTTGATTTGCTTGATTACCGCCTCTTGACTGAGGAACTGATAACTAAAGGACAAAGTGTCATCGCTATAATAGATTTCAACAATTTCCTTGCCACTATATTTCGTTTTTATACTATCTAACTGATTTGAATCAAATGGCAATTCCTTAATAGCAGTATTTGCGGTGTAATTGTAATATAGAGATATTAAATCTGTCTCCAAATAATTTATATTAACTTTGTCGGAAATCTGCCCGCCAAATATATTTAGATTAATAACAGTTGCTAGAGCGCTAATTGCAAATGCCAAAACTAAGGCGATTGAAAATATTCTGGATAATTTTTTCTCCACGCTATTTTTACCCGCTATAAGAATTGATTCCAGAAAATATTTAATGTTTCGTCCTTGCTTATTATTGTTTGATGCTTGTTTCTCAAAACCGTCTGTGTCATTAATTACACTATTTTCCAATTGGTGTATAATAGCTTCATCAGCTGTGACAATACCATCTTGAAGCGTAATAATTCTGTCAGCATATTTTCTTGCCTTTTCCAAGTCATGAGACACTACAACCACATGCCTAGACTTTTTAATGTCCCGCAAAATTTTAAAAACATTTTCGGCATTTACAGAATCAAGATTCCCCGTAGGCTCGTCTGCTAAAATAATATCAGCCTTTTTCAATACAGCCCTGGCGATTGTAACTCTCTGTTTTTCACCGCCCGACAGAGTTTCCGCTACTTGTTTTCCATTTGTGAGACCAAGTGCTTTTAATTGTTGGTCAATGACCTCATTGCTTTCTTTTTTGTTGCTATATAACAGTCCCAATTGAATATTTTGCTTAATTGAGAGCCCAGAAATCAAGTTATAATCTTGAAAGATGAAACCTACATTGCCAGCTCTATAATTTGCTAAATTAAGTGTAATATCTCTATCTACATCATCATGGTAAATAATACTTCCAGAACTGACACTATCCAATCCACCTATTAGGTTTAATATTGTTGATTTGCCCGTGCCTGACGATCCGACAATAAATGTGATCTCATCTTTGTTTATAACAAGATTCAGGTCTTTAATAATTGTTCTGTTGCCAAATGATTTATTAACATTTTCAAGTTTAATCATCGTAGTACCTCTTATTTAATTATTTCTTTCCGTTATTATCGCTATCATCGTATACGCCGATTTTATTAATTGCATTACCGCAAAAAACACTCATCAAGTTTATTTCACTTGAACCACTTCCGATGTAAGACATATATATACCTTCAGACTCTTTTAACATTGCTACATATTCCTTTTTATCATCTAAATTCCCATAATTTGTGAAAACATTCATACACGCTTCAAAATTATATGTAGTCAATATATCAGCTGGAACTCCGTCCACATTATACATCCTATTCCCTTTGTCTAAAAGCAAATTATCGTGAACGGAAAGAAATTTTCTGTGAGGTATTAATTCTAGATTTAATAAATCGTCAATATAAAATAAATCAATAATTAAATAACTATTCACCTTATCATCATCCTCTAATAATTTCTTTACAGCTTTAGAAATTTTATCCCTTTGCTTATATGATATTTTAATATTTGCATTGTGAGCTTGGAGGTCGCTAATTATTTCAACTATTTGGCTAGTTAAGATGATATCATCAACTAGATTATCCTTGTATTTAAAACTTTTTAAAAGGTCGTTGATAATTTTTTGAATTCTCGCAGAATCGTATTGAACATTATAATTGTTCACTTGTTGTTCTAGTATTAAATTATAATATAAAATGTTAGTTGCGTCAGAAATATTGTTTGTTTGCTCGATTGCATAATAATTATATCTGACGTAGTTATTTAACTTCTCCTTATTTAATGAGAACCCTGAGTTTATTGCTAGCATTACTCCATAGACCGTATCTATAAGACTAATTTCACTAAACATATAATTATTTTCATCGACATTGCTTTTTATTATGCGTAGTAATTCGGTGTTAAAATTAGTGTTGGCGGTGTGATCAACATTTTTGATAATGTTGTAAAACATCAGATAGTCTTCTACTTCTGACGCTTTATCTGTTGCTAGCGCATCATAAAAGTTTTGTAACTTCTCATTAGAGTAATTGGGATCAAAAATTATAGCAATGTCATAGAAATTCGAAAACTGTAGAGCATCTTGAAAGTTGTTAATACTTAGTGTTTTATATTCATTATTCCAAAGCGTAAACCATTCGGCCAAATTTGAAAGATTAACGTTTTCAGTTAAATTTAATACACTTAAAGCATATATTATATCTCCACCTGAGTTATAAAATGTAGATTTTTCACTAGGATTTTTAAATGAATATGATGTAAATATAGATGTAATTGCATCCTTAATATTAAAGATCGCTTTTGTTGAGATCTCTGGTAAAGACTTACACAATAGTATAGTAGCAACTATCTTTACATTAATAAAATCATTTTCAGCGAATGGAAAGAATAAACCCGTATCTGAGTCGTAAAATTTTTGCAAACTGCTATAGATTTTTTCTGTATTATATGCAAGGTTCATGATTTTACTTATGTTAATAAAATAGACAAGATCTAAAAAAGATAAGTTACTGAAATCGTAATTTTCAAAAAAGGGCAATTTGGAAATTAAATCTTGAATAATTGTCTCGTTACCCATTTCAGTTAACAAGTTAAACAATGCATTAATATTATAAAAATCTATAACTTTCGCAATACCCGAAAACCCGTAAAAATTTTCATCTTCATAAACCATGTTTTCTAAATATTTGTTTATGTTAGTTTTTTCTTCATCATTTAATGTGAAATTAGCATATCTAGTTGTACTAAAACTGTATTTGTACTTTAGGTTGTATGTTTTATTGTTAGCGTAATCAACAATTAAGAATGTCGATAAGGCGATAATTAACACAACTGCAGTAGTGATTATAATTACCCTTGATTTATTTTTAATTTTAATATTTTTCATTTTCTAATTAAACCGTCCTTAGATGCTTTAAAGTGGCATACGTTGATTAAACGGAATCGACTTTGGCATGATATATTTATATTTTAGTCTTATGTCTTGAGAGCATTTAGACACACAACTTGAGGAGAATGGCACGTGCGTGGGTATTGCTCACATGCATATGAGTGGGCTGATCAATTATTTGTCATTTGAGAGCATAACTCTCAAATGTAAGGGGTATCTGTGCAATTTGTTTGTTTCTAAGCATAGTTTCAACTGTACTAACTCTGATATTAGCAACACATATATGTCACAATAGTTTGATTACCTCATCTGTTACTAACAAATACGCGATTTTTGTTATTGTTTGTATGACGAGTAAAACAATCAAGAGTTTTATGTACTACCGCATACTAGTCTCTCAACGCTACGAAAGACACATGGTTTTCCAGTGTAGTAAACTTAAGAAAAACTACAAATGTTATTGTATGCTTCAATGCAAATGCATTGAACAACGATTAAACATTGTTGGTCTTTCCTGTCATGTAGACTTGTTATTATCCGTTATTTGTTTTCATTTTCATTTGAATGAAAATGACAGGGTGATCTGCAACCTTCTTACATTACTGCCTTGTGGCATATTAAGCAAAACCGCGTTGTCACTTAGATGATATTACATTCTTTGCCATGTTTTCTGGATTGCAATGCGGACAATTAGACATTTCATTATCACGATTATCACTGGCATCTCAAATTACTTTAAGTGCTTTTAGAAATGTAAGCAATTAATTGCGATTATGAGTAGTCTACAACCTTTTATTTAGTTCAGAGTATCATTCATGACATGAGGTCATGCGTAAACTACTATTAATTATAGCATATTCTCTCCAACATCACAAACAGGTCATGCATAGTAGGATTTAAGATTCATTGCTATCGTAGAATCCTATATATGACGGCATCAATTCGCTTCAAACATAAAGCTATGTCATTTATAAGCGCATTAAACACAAATTGATTTGCTCATAAAGATTCCAGGAATCGTAACTATCTAAAGAGATACGATTGATTTTGAAAAATCGATCAGGATATGTATTTATAGCATATGCAAGCAAATTTTGTTTTTAATCATGTCTGCTTAAAGAAACAATTTAATTGCCTGTAATATAAGGTTCACAATTCTTTTTCGTCCATGAATATACATTGAAACTGCTATCACATAATGAAACTTGAACGTTTGCAATTACAACGAAATATCAGTCGCACCAATCAGTGCAACTTGCACCTCAAAACAAAAGCATCATCGTTTAAGTTGGTAATTATCACTATTTACAGGATGCTGACCTGCGAACTGCAGTCTCTAAATCGAGCCGAGATTTGCAGGCAGCTCTCAGTAGTGAAAAAACTCTAAGAATTTTCGCAAAGTAATCCCAGAAACTAGAACTTGATAGAGTAGAATACCTGTTTTGCCAACGATACATCAGTAGAACACAAATAGTTTTAGCTAAATCTAAGTAATAGATGTAGTCTTTAAAAATCTTTGTCGTATTTCAATTTTTCGGAGTTTTATTCATTCTTTGCCTTTAATTAGTTTTTCTTAATTGAAACTTTTATACTTTGATTGATGTTTCGTTTAATTAAATTTGAGCTGTAACAAGATTGTAAAAATTAGGTAATACAACATTGCTACAGCTCGTTTGTGATTTAATTATTAGGTTGAAAACGTATAGAAACTGTATCCAAGTTGCACAGATGCCTCTGCTCTTTGTCCGAGATTCCAAACAGCCAAAAGACCGCGTGTATAGTAATTATAGTCGGTACTTATATTCCAATAGTTTTGGATGCTGTATGTATATGTAGCAGAATGTCCGCTTACCGATACGCTCGCATTTGGACCACTGCCACTAACACCTACACTCATAGAATCAATCCCACTGCACGTGAGGATATCTCTATGTACTATGGAGTCTGCGTTGAATGGGACTGCGCCCAGCCAAGCGGTTCTGGCAGTTCCATCATAATGGACTTCAACATCCCAAAAGTTTGATTTAGTCCAAATATTGCTATTATATTGAGTATATGAATAACTCTTTTGCATATCTTTTCTTCTATAACCACTGGAAGTCTTGGCATGCGCACTTAAACCATTTATGACTGCAAGTGTTATCAAAACACCTATAACTAAAATGACTGATAAAAGAATAATATTCCGTTTAGGTTTTGAATTAATTAATAATGACATATTTTTCTCCTTGTATAATATTATTGTTCGGTTTTGAGATTTTTTTAAGAAACCTACCCATTAAACAAATCCGCTGTGATACATACTAATCACCTCCTTTTGTGTTGTTTTCTCCTGCTATTCAATTATCTATTTAGACAATTGACTGGTTACCATGACATTCTTATTTATATTAGAAACATACATTTGCGCAAAATGCAGATTTAGTAGAATCTAACTAAAAATGTAATAATGATTCACAATTCCACATCTATTTGTTTCGTTTGTATAACTAACAAAATTTTCAGTGTATACTGCAAGTCCTCTGTATCGAATCAAGTCCACGTAATGACTAATTGGCAAACTCATTTCTTGTGCGTAGTTTTCGTATGACAATTTGCTGTCTGCAAAGGTGTCAAATTCAGTCTGCATATATTGGCACTGCGTGTTTATTGATGAAATATATGTTGCATCTGCTTTACTAACACTGGATGGCAAAAGTGCTCTGTTGAAAAGCAATATAGTTGCTATACCTGCAATTATCATTAGGCAACTTAATGATATTTTTAAATGTAAAGCAGTTTTTCTTTTTAGCATTTGGCATTACCTCTAAGAAGTATTTGATTTCAATATAAGTCGTAAAGTAATAACCAGTCAGACTTAAATTGTCTATTAATTATAGCAAAATACTTAAAACATAGCTAGTAAAGTGCCTAAAATTTGCCAAATTAATTTTAATTGGTGGTGTATGGCCCAATTCACTTCGAAGAAAACATGAACACTGTTCATAAATCGTTGAAATCATGATTTGCAAGTGTGCTACACCTATGTCTTAAAGCAAACATAAACAAATGTTCATTAATTGGGATATCACATAATAGCCGAATGTGCTATAGAGTGAGTGCGTACATCACCATTGTCGAATAAGTCATATATTCATAACCACACAGACTTAAACAGTTTCTATATTATAGCAAAATACTTAAAACATAGCTAGTAAAGCACCTAAATTTCCCAATTAATTTTAATTAGTGGTGTATATCACCATGCAATTCGAAGTTAAAATGATCACTGTAATAAATTCGCTGAATTCATGGTATTTGGAAGTGTGTTACGGAAGTATTTTGAATGGATATAAATAAATGTTCATAGATTGGAATACCCCATAATAAGCAGTGTGCTATAGAGTGAGTGTCCACATCGCTATTGTCGAACTATTTGATAAGAATTGCTTTAAAATGCCTATTTGTATGTCTCAAAAATTAACGCTAGTTTAGGGATCTAACTCTATAGAATATATTGATTTTGCTAGTCTATTAAAAATAAATCCTGTTTGCAAGTCGTAATAATTAATACTAAATGAACTTCTATAGAGACTCAAAGTATGCATGATAATGAAATTGCGATAAGAATTGACATTAGAAAGTATTAAACATTAAAAGAGATATTAACTTCCATTTTCTGCTCAAAAATTGAAGTTAGTAGATAAGGTATTGAAAGGAAAATGCATACAAAATCATACCAGTTTGCTATGCATTTTGCGATATCATCTTTTGATGAAGGTTTCTTGCTTAGCTTTATGAGATAAAATTTCAGAACACTCAGAATAAATTGAAATACTGTTTTGATGCAAAATTTATTTTTATTTATTTTGCGACTATCTACTAGTAAATCAT
>JAITLB010000172.1 GCA_031278175.1 Christensenellaceae bacterium | reverse complement strand
TAGTGCTGAACGCAGTAATCAACTCCAAGCAGGCAAACGCACCTACTCCATACTTCTTTTTTACAGAATCCGCCAACAAGTCCCCCATCGGTATCAAAGACATTGATTTTGCTCTCCTTTTACCTATAAATGTTATGATTTAGAGTTACTTGCGCAAGCATTTATCTGTAAGAAGTCTCCAGTATTCGGAGGATATCCTGCTTTGACAGCTCATAGCGGTCCATATCTATACCTACTATGTCCACGATAATATCAACTGCCTCCGGAAATTTCGCTGGATCTACGCCAAATTTCGACATCCCGACATCTCGCACACCGCATGTGTCCATCAGCTTTACAAGGCCATTAATGTAGGATTGACCGGGATCGCCCGCTACTTCATCCTCGCCCATAAATGATCCGAGTTCATCGAACACCTCAGGAACGTATTTTTTTATTTCCTTGTAATATGCCTCAGCAGTGGTAACCAGCGTGGCGCCATGAGGAAACTTTGGAAACAATCCACCCAGGCATTGACCGATAATATGATGCGATGTGACAAAAGTAAGCGCCTGATTGAACCCTTCGAGGACACAAGCAGCATATGCGACATTTGTCCTTGCCTCAAGGTTATTGCCGTCTGCTACAGCTAAGGGGAGCCATTTTGTCAAAAGTTGGATAGCCTCTTTTGCATACAATTCAACCAGTTTGCTTTCCCCTTTGTTACATATATAGTTTTCTACAGCATGAAACAACGCGTCAAGCCCCTGGAAAGCTGTTAGGTCTTTTGGCAGGCTCATCATCAATGTTGGATCTATGACCGAAATGGCCGGGTACACCGCCTCCACGCCAAAGTCCAGCTTTTCTTTGGTTTCTTCATTGGTGATCACACACCATGGGTCACATTCCGTGCCCGTTCCGGCAGTAGTCGTAATGGACACAACAGGGTTTGCATCTGTTACTACCTTTTTCCCACCAGTTCCGAATGTCGCATAGTCCCACAAATCTCCAGGATTTTTCGTCATAATTGCGGCAGCTTTTGCTGTATCAATGCTACTGCCGCCACCCAGTCCGAGAAAGAAGTCACATCCATTTTTCTTTGCCGCATTAGTTGCTTCCATAACACTCGCACGCGTGGGGTTGGGCACAACTCCGTCAAAGACCGCTGCTTCGACGTTGTTTTTTTTCAACAAATCTATTACCCTTTGCTGTATGCCGAGTTTGGACATGATTTGGTCACCCGTAACGCATATTAATGCCTTTTTACCAGGTAATTTAATAGTAGCAAGATCTTCCAGCCTTCCAGGACCGAAAATAACACGTACAGGAGAATAGCTATCAATTTTATACATTGCCACCCCTACCTTTCGTTGTTTTTTCCTATTTTTATCTTGTTTGTAGTTTGATTTAAATAGATCAAATTCATCACCGAAAAGTGGTCGCTTTGTGTAACATTATATAGGCCTTTCTATCGGTGTCAATAGCTGTTTCATGTTTTATCTCTGTTTTAATTAAGTTTTATTTCGTTTTTTTGAATTTGATTAGTAGTAAAAAATGAAAATCACCTAACAATATAGTATAAATATTGAAAATGGCTAATTAGCGACAAACCAAAAAATCTGCTGTAACATATGGTTATATATACAATCTAATTTTCTTGAAGAAATACAAGATGTAGAAAACGTGGTACAAAGATAGATAAAAAATCCAACTCTTAGACCCGCTTCTTGCATTGATGTTCTGCTCGCCTTAAATTGCCGGTGGCTGCGTGATAAAGGTGCCTATCTGAGTTGATGTATAGGGGGAAAGGAGAGGGTGTATTATGATTTTGTTGATAGATCAAATTCAGTTCTTAATTCTTGCGACTTTACGGACTTTCATCAACAAATTTGCGAGACTACCAAGGAAGGTTCTCCGTTTTCCCTTGCTTGTGCATGATAACAACGGTAAGGAAGAATGCTTTTTGTACCGACTTTCTTTAGCACTACAATGCAACATATACTTCAATATCAGGTCAGCTGGCAATTCACCCACAACCATGACAGCATGTCTTCTTTCAGCTTAATACAGCATAAAGCAGGCGTTGTCAAAAGTTAACAGAAAAATGTTGCATTGTAGTGTTAGGATACTGCCAAATTCAAAGGTGGTCAAAGGTGCGAAAGAAAGAATCGATAGATGAAGAAAGTTCATTTTCAGGAATTTGGTTCTGTGATATGCTTGCCACGGCATGCGCCTCTAGATTTATTGATTATGATGATACAATTTTACCTTAAAAGGAACTCTTGCCGTTTTATTCTATTATTGTCATTTGGTCATTTAGCCATTTGTCGTTGATTTGATAAAGTTTGAGTTCTGAAAACTTTCTGCGAAGCTTGAGATATACTTAATATATAAAGATGGTAGGTAATATTAATGTTGGCACAAGAACGCCGGAATTATATAATTGAAATGCTCAAAGAAAACAATATCGTGAAAGTGAATGAGCTTGCCAAAAAGTTTAACATTACTATTGAAACTGCGAGACATGACTTGAGTATTTTACAAGACCAGGGTTACGTGAGCCGTATTTACGGCGGCGCTGTTCCACTCACTTCTATTGCACGGGAAACCCAATTAAATGTAAGAGAAAATTCTCAGCGGAATCAAAAAATATCTATCGGTAAAGCAGCTGCCGCGCTTATTAAGCCTGGTGAGACGATTTTTATTGATAATGGGTCTACGTGCCTCGAATTGGCTCGTTGCGTAAAAAACATTCCGAATTTAACCGTTTGCAGCGCCTCCATTCCTGTGTTA
>JAITLB010000157.1 GCA_031278175.1 Christensenellaceae bacterium | reverse complement strand
TTATACCACTTCGACAAATTAAGATACACAGATCACAACCACAGGTCAATTAAGATACACAGGGCACAACCTCAGCAAAAGACATTACGCACTGGGAATGCGACATCCTCTAAAAGTATATAATTGAGAGCATACTTTGACCATTAAGTTGATTAGTAGCGTTGCATTAAAGTTTTATTGTACTTATTTTGTAAAAATATTAGATAGTGTCAATACCCAAAGGTTGATGTGTACAATGTCTCGACTACTAGTAACCTAGTTGTTGTGCGTGCATCAATGCACTAGGGATCTAAAAACTGCGCCTATCATAGGTCTTTGCTACAGTTAACTACTCGCAAAGCTAGTTTAATATGCACCCTCTTAAAGCACAACTTAGGTTTTAGGGACAAATCGCTTTTTATCTTTTGCGTCAATTGATGTCACCATCCCCGTTGTAGCACCCAAAGATAAACTATAATTTTAGACTGCCCGCGCAAAATTTATGTGCTCATAACAATTTGAGAGGTGCTAGTAGTGTCTAATTAAAGCTACTCGGTTACACATAGCAGTGACTCTTATCATCTTAAACTTAAATTGTTGTAGTCGCTAAGTAGTGAGTTAATAATTTTCAAACCGCCCCCGAATTCAACAAAATGCGATCCTAGTTTAGATATTAACAACTCTATTTTCGCCTCACTCATTTACTTAACGCGGCTAAAACAGTATAGCTTCTGGCGAAATTTCCAATTTTTGATTAACTAAGCTTTATTATTCTATCCACACTTGATTATTTCTTGACATTTTACATAACTATAATATATACTAAATATTACCGAAGAAGCAATTCGCGGGTTTTAAAAGTCGGGGTTCGAATATGAAATCTAAACGATTAGCGGTTTTAGACGTTGGGTCCGACGCGTTGACACTGATTGTACAGGACTTAAAGACAAAGCATCCAAATCCTTTTCTGTTCAGGAAAAGCAGGATATATCCTGGTTACGGTGATGGAATGTTTTTTGATGAAGAGAGCGTTTATGACGCATTATCTGGACTTTTGAGGGAATGCCGCATTAGAGTGGGCATGCCTAATTCTGTTCTTGTTGGAGTTCCCGCAGAATTCTCAACAGTAGTTTGCAAAACACTTTCTACTTCCTTTTTTTCGCGCAAAGAAATTACTGATGCTGATATAGACGATCTGTTGATTAAAGGCAATACATATGGGTCACATCCCGATTATGTAACGCTCGACTCCGCGCCTATATATTATCTGCTTGAAGGTGGAGAACAGACAATGATTCCACATAAGCGGATGTCAGGTTCTCTATCTGTTTGTGTTTCATATATTCTAGGTGCGCGTCGTTTCGTAGATTTTTTTACTGCTATGGCTAGTGTTTTGAATGTTGAATTTGAGTTCACATCATCCGTGTTAGCAGAAGTACAACATATAATACCACCTGAAATAAGAGATGAAGGCACTTTGCTATTAGACATAGGTTATATATCATCCGCCTTAGCTTATGCTAAAGGTGATGGAATCGTCCATATGTCGTCTTTTTCTTTTGGGCGCGGGCATATAGCTGGTTATATTTGGAAATATGCTGATATCCCCTTTGAGCATGCTATTGCACTAACGCACAAGCTTAATCTCAACCTTTACCCCGATGATAATAATACCTACTCAATAGCAATAGGCAATAAATCATTTGTATATAAAATAAAAATGATAAATGAGATAGCATTCTATGCCTTAAGCCTCATTACAGGCACTATTAAAGGCATACTCTCGCCTTCTTCTAATATCCCATCTAGTACACCAATTTTGCTTACCGGTTCGGGCTTATCCGAGACAATAGGTGCTAAAGAATTCATTTCAAATGAGACGGTGCGACGTGTTTCTATTATACGTCCTGGATCGGTATTATTTGATAAACCAGCGCATTCGTCAATGGCGGCACTGGTAGCCGAGCAACATAAGAAATTCACAACAAAAAAATCATTCTTTAAAAGATTATTTACCCAATTACGGAGGTCAAAATAATATGCCTGTAGGAGTCGCAAATATTAAAGTGATCGGTGTCGGTGGAGCTGGCAATAATGCCGTCAACCGAATGATCCATGCCGATGCCGACATAAAAAATGCAACATTCATCGCTGCAAACACAGATATGCAAGCACTGAGTATTTCACTAGCACCTATTAAAATACAACTAGGTGCCCTGCTAACACAAGGACTCGGAGCAGGTGCCGATCCTGAAATCGGAAGGTTAGCGGCTGAAGAAAGCATTGACGAGATCAGAGAAAGCATACGAGACGCTAATCTGTTGTTTATTACAGCTGGTATGGGCGGTGGCACAGGAACTGGGGCCACGCCTATCATCGCATCAGTTGCAAGAGAGCTTGGAATCTTGACAATTGCAGTGGTTACAAAGCCTCTTAATTTTGAAGGCAAGCGTCGCATGGATAACGCAGTAGCTGGGATTGCCAAATTGCGTGAGTGTGTAGACACACTTCTTGTGGTCCCAAACGAGAAAGTCAATTCATACGTAGCTGAAAAAACATCGCTATTGAAAGCTTTCCATATAGCCGATGACATTTTAAGACAAGGTATTAAAGGTATCTCGGATATAATATCAACACCAGCTCTTATCAATCTTGACTTTGCCGACATACGCACAATTATGAAAGATAAAGGCAACGCGCATATAGGAACAGGCAGAGCAAAAGGTGATAACAGAACGCTCGATGCTGTGCGACAAGCGGTGCAAAGTCCGCTCCTAGAAACGAATATTCAAGGTGCGACGGGCATTATTGTCTACGTATCGGGTGGCGAGTCGCTAACTCTAGAAGAGGTGAATGAGGCTATTAGTCTTGTTCGTGAAGTTGTAGACGAGTCAGCTAATATAATATGGGGTGTTGGTATAGATGTAGCACTTGATAAAGATGTTGCGGCAACTATAATAGCAACAGGTTTTGGTATGAAACCTGAAAGCCGGTTTATAGCAAAGCCGATCTTTACGGATTCTGCAAGCAAGCCACAGTATAAAGAGCGTATGGATCTGTGGTATGGTGCTGATTCGCAGCCCACCAATGAAAGACAACCTGTTACTGGAACGCAACAACCACCTGTGGCTACGGCTCAAGCTAGTACAGAGCAGCAACATACACAGACTAATGCATCTCATTATGCATCACAACAAGCAAGCGTTCCCACTACACCTCATGCTAGCACGAGTGTGGCCGATACGGCTCCTGAGCCTGTTAATTCTTCTAGAGTTGAAATACACTACGGGTACGAAATTCCAGAATTTTTGAGACGACTACAGGATGAGAAAAATCGTACACATTGATTTATCATTTTTAATCCTCCTCTGAGCGAGCCTTAAGTGGCTCGCTTTTTTTTTGCAGATTTTGTCGTAAAATGCTTGTTCTAGTCATATTAAATAACTTTGCAATCGAGTATTTAGCTTGGGCGCTGACATCAAAAATCACACGTTGCGAGTCCAGTGCACTCCGCTTATCGTTTTGCGCGATCCTTAGTGCCCTCTTTACCGCCACGTTTCCTATAATCAACATTTATTACGGTGTTGCGCGCTTTCTTGTTGTAGCGGTATCGTCTATAATACTAAAACCTGGATATATTAGCTTAGGGACATGGTCGACTAATATGATAACATACGCACTTGTCTCGTTCGCATTTTTAGGTGCCACGTATATGTTTAGCTCTAGTTTAACGTCACCGCTTGCTGTATGTGGTGGCATTACAGTCGTACTTGCATGTAGTCGTTATCTCATAAACAAACTAAATAAACTGCGAATTGAAAGACAAACAACATTACTTGCTGAAATCATTTTAGATTATGGCTTGCTACAGTGCACCGCTTATTACGATACAGGAAATACACTATACGATAAAAACAATCATCCTGTTGTCGTTATCTGTGGCAAATTAGCCGAAAAACTCCCGTTTGACGTGATAGGCGATATTGCTATATCATCTGTTACTGGCATTAAAATTTTGCCACTAATAAATTTAAGATTGAAGGTCTATTATAGTGACCATAAGCATAAATTATATGACGTGCATGCAGCCATCTCAAATGAAATGAGACGCATGCATGACATTATACTACACCGCGACATGGGAGAATAAATCAATGATACAAGCCTGGCAAAAATTTAAAAATTTCATAATTAACTTGTTTAGATCAGACAAAGAGATCGAGGGAGATAGTGATGTAAACTATATGGTATCACTACCTAACCCATTAAATGCCGAAGATGAGGCACTTATGATAGCACTAAATGAAGCTGGCGATCTTGAGGCTCGCAATACATTAATAGAGCACAATTTAAGGCTTGTCGTTTACATAGCAAAGCGTTTTGATAATACAGGCATGGACTTAGAGGAACTTGTCTCGGTCGGCACGTGGGGGCTTATAAAAGCCGTAAAGTCATATAATACCGAAAAGAAAATTAAACTTGCAACATATGCCAGTAGATGCATCGAAAATGAAATATTAATGTTCTTGCGAAAAATGGTTAGGATACGCACTGAAGTTAGCATCGATGAACCTCTAGGCTCCGATCATGAGGGCAATAAACTACTGCTTAGTGACGTGCTTGGCACGGATAGCGATGAGATATTTATGGAGTTTGAGCATCGCGATGAGTCTAACACATTGAAAGAACTGTTTGCAACTCTAGACAAACGCGACAAAACCATCCTTTGTATGCGCTATGGTCTGTATGGAGTAACAGAGCGCACACAGAAAGAGATAGCTGATATTATGAAGATATCACAGTCATATATCAGCAGACTAGAAAAACGCATTATCGATAAGCTTAAAATTGAATTTGACAAGAAAATGGTATACTAGACCGCAATAGAGCGCCTTTAGCACTGCCTTTTTATTGTTAAAACTAAAGAGCAACAAAACATAATTAAAATTTCAATCGGTAGAGATAATAGACTACTCTCTATTGGTTGCACATGGATGCAATCTAGCATTTAATTCTAACACCAAAACATTTATGGTTACTAGTCACCCTCAAGGGCGAAACTTTTTGGGCACTTGTCTTCATTAATTATATCAGGTAAATCAACTATATGCTCTAAAACTCAGTAACTTTTACTAGACAGCAAGCACAAAACTAAGTGCGCAAATAAAACTATATTAGTCATATATTTGTGGCAATAGTTCTAATAATCTATTCTGTCTTTTTAGTATATACTCAATTACAAAATTTTCAGGATCCCTGCACTCGTCTGTTTTGGGTAATTCCCATCCAATTTCCGACACTAGATTTGCTAGCACTTCTTTAGTCAACAATTGCACTTTGAAGTGAATGTTAGCATGCTTAAATAAAGATGCAAATTCATTGATGAGCGGATCTCTTTCAAAATTAAAGGTTCTAGGAAACCCGCGCGCTACCAGGGCGATATTGTGATCAAATAGGGGTGCAAGATCCATCACTTCACCAGTATCCGAATTGCGCAACACCCCGTAATTGTGCTCATGTCTATCCATATTAAGCACTAAGGCATCCAAATAACAGAGTTTCAAAAAGTCGATGGCAATGCGCGCTCCCAGTGATAGCAATTTTTGATATACCTTAATATACTCAAATTCGCCAATTATTCCGATTATAGCTTCATAGTCTACATGCGCACCGTCAGTAAAATCGAGTGTTTTTATTGTGTCACCATCTGAGACATATTCTGCCATATTAAAGCGCAAAACTTTTCCTATCCTAAAAATCAACAGCTCGGAAAACAACTCTAGATTTGTCCCTCTCTTATACATCCACCAATACCCATTTTCTAAACGCCAGCATTTTTCAAAACTACCGATGTTGGTCAATTCAGGTGTGCGACTTAGTGGCAAACTGAATGCATCGGGGTCGCCTCTTAACGCGAGATGGGCAAAATCATTTTTATTAGGCTATACTAAACCTGGCTGTGATGAGCTAAATTTGCAATAATTCATGCGTTTTTACGGCTTTTACACTGAAATATCGATGTTCTCCATCACACAGTTCATTGTAGATTTCATTTG
>JAITLB010000147.1 GCA_031278175.1 Christensenellaceae bacterium | reverse complement strand
ATCAATGACGACCTCAAATTCAAAATTGTTGCCCAGTCTATCTATAACTTGGAACTTGTAATTTCCCGATTCGCCAAACCACATATTAGATACATCAGGAAATGAATGTATAGTTGTGTAATTATTAAATGTTATCTTTATAATGCTCTGTGGATCTAGTGCGTTTTCTAATGACTTCAATACAAAGCCCTGTGCATATAGTGTATTTAGTTGTAGTTGAGTTATTTCCTCTTCTGTGATTATTCCATTGCGGAACATTTCTAGCGCTACTGTGGCGGTCATATCGCCTTGTCTAATGTACACAACTTGATATTCCGAATAATCGCCATAACCATTTATCTCATGAACAATATAAACACCACTCTCTGCATTTTCTAACTTAAGTTGATACTCCACAGAAACACCATAAAGCATTGAGTAGACAACACCTGTTTCACTGTGGGTAAGTGTTATTTCCTTGCTTTCAAAGTCATCTAGTTTTATAAAGGCAAACTCTAAAATCCCCTCTTCTATCTCGCCTGTGTCAGGTGATATATATCTGTACTTGCGTCCATTAAGTGATGGCAAATCATCGCTCTTAGCATTATTTTGCTCTTCATCATTAAAAAAAACTATTATGTCGCAGTCGAAATTCATCGACAATATATCTTCATCTAGAATGTCCGCAGTTTGATAACTCTTGGGATTAGTAGCATCAAAATAATCAATGAAAACTAAAGGATTATCCTCGTCACATATTATTTTGTCAATTGCATCTAATACAGCATTTTGACTGGCATATTCTAACCCTTTATAGTTATATTTACCGTTAACTACAGTTATTTTTGTTCTTTCTATTTCGTAGGCAAATCCATATGCAGTATTATAATCAGCAAATGCAAAAATGGCATTGCCTGAACCGCTAGTCGAGATGGCTACACCAAAATACTTGCTATTTAGATCGCTAAATCCAACTAGATTATTTAGATACACTTCATTTACAGATGGTACTGTTGGTGTGTCAGATGAAACTACTTCAAAACGAAATACAAAATGATATAAATCTCCAGAAACCCCACCCTCATCAGTATAATTAGGATTACTCCAGAATTCTGCTCTATATATGCCTGGCTCGGTTATCGCACCTTGCAATATATTAGTTTTGTAATATGAACTACTTTCTCGGTCTAAGCTAAATGACTGTGAAATATTAGTTACTAAAATCTCATATGGTTCAGTTTCATCTTCAACAATCCTAAACAATTTTCCCGTAACAGGTAAAATCGTCCCATCAGTGGCATTTAAATTCCATACAGCGCGTCCCGCAATGTATGTAGGATATTCACCAGTCGTGTAAATTCTTTGGCTGTCATGCGTAAATAAACCCTCTCCAAAATATATAATTGCAGCATCATTTACTTCGTGCCTGTCAACAAATATTGTGTAATATTTGGGATCTCCTATTTTTCGGGTAACTGTAAAATCGTATCGCCCATGAATTAAAAAATATTGTCCGTCTGTAGCGATGCCATAGTACATCCCGTTGTATTTATATGTAATAGTGTATGCCTCGCAACCCAATGTGTCTAACCTGAATCCGTTGAGAGTTGCATCACCACTCAGTATAGTCTCAAAGTTATCCGCGCTAAGAGCACCACTTTCGTCATCCTCTCCAACTCTATCAAACGTGCTTACATTATGGAATAATATTTCACCAGAATTTTGAACTAAATAAAATGTCGCTTGCTCAATTATATTGTAATAATATGTATCAGTATATGTTTTCTTTCCTACTACTCTTTCATTCTGCCACATTACTTCATAGGCAAAAGTGAGCTTTATGTAAACACCCTTTAACAAGTCATCGCCAGATGGCATATACAATCTGTATGACTCGCCAGTTGCGGTATTATACTGTGCAGGGTTTACTACATTTGCAAAATCAAATGCGTGTAAATTTGTTTTAGTTTCTCCGTCCTTTGTCTGCCACGTCCAATCCTCGCCATCATAGGACTTTTGAATTAACATTGCACCTGCACCTATGACTCCGATATCATGAAATTCACCGACACTTCGGAATGTATCATTTGAAACACTAAAATAACGCGGCTCACCTAACTCCGTCCTACCATATATATTGCTTGTGCTTTCAAAATTATACTTCAAATAAACGGCAACAGTGCTACCTGTTACACCATATGCTTGCAAATTCGCAACAGTACCATTATCTATATTAGCTGTAGAATTTTCAGCCGTTGTTGTTAGAGATAAATTGATATAATTGTTTAAAAAAGGATGTGAGTCATTAGAGACCATTTTGTCTGGCGAAATATAATAACCTGTATTATCATCTAGCACGTAAGCTTGAAGAGGGATGTTTGATGATGCTACTGTAATCGAAGTAGCCAGCACTTCATCATCCTCGGAATGCGCAACAAAACCATGCCCTACAATGATACTGATTAGCATCATCGTAACCACCATTAATAAACAAATTAATATAGGTAGCACCTGTTTGGTTTTGAGGTAAGTTGTCATAACCGCTCCGTTAGAGAATTTATATACTTTTCCTTTATTGTGCCATTT
>JAITLB010000120.1 GCA_031278175.1 Christensenellaceae bacterium | reverse complement strand
CTTCGCTTAATGCCTGCCTCTAACAACTCTGATATTATCTCTTGTGTTGAGAAACGTGGCAAATAGAGTTTCTGTGTTCTTGATGTTATGGTCTGTGGCAATCCTGATTCATCTGCTGCCATCAAAATAAGTATAACTTTGCTTGGTGGCTCTTCTAGTAATTTCAGTATTTTATTCTGTTGATCTACTCTAAGCTGGTCAGCGGAATTTATCAAGAACAACCTGTGCGCACTTTCCCATGGCATCTTAACCGACTCTTTGATCATATCTTTAATATCTTCTACATCTGCTTTCTTATCCTTGTTTAAAATTTTAAGATCAATGGAACTATTAGTGTCAATTTTTTTACAAATTACACAATCATCATACCCACCATCAGGACACATTAAAATTTTAGACATTATGTTTGATGCGACTGCTCTAGTTTCTAAATCTTCGCCTAGTAAAAGATATGCATGTGAAATATTATTATTGGTTAAGTCTTTGCGCAATCTGGTAATTAGATCGCTCTTATTTACTAAAGTTTTTAGCATTAATTAAAATACCCTCTCTTTTTTAGAGCGTTAACTATCAAACTATGAGTGTTAAGCTTTTCAGTTTGAGGTATAATTGAGACATAGCGCTCGGTATAACTGTCTCTGATCTTGCAAAAAGATTGATATACCTTTGTATGGAACTCGTCAGCTTCGCCCTCTAACCTATCATCGGAGACGACCTTGCCTTTTTGCTTTCTCCACGACTGTATAGGATTCATATCCAAAAAGACTGTGCAATCTGGCATGCGTCCACCAATAGCCGCTTTGTTAATTTGATAAATTACATCAAATCCTAGACCACGAGCACCACCTTGATACGCAAGTGAACTATCAATAAACCTATCACATATTACCATTTTCCCACTTCTAAGTGCTGGCAATATAAGATTTTGCATATGATCGGCTCTAGCGGTGGCAAATAGATATGCTTCCACCAAAGGAACCACATCACGTCCTGTCTCTAGAATGATTTTTCTTATCTCTTCTGCGACTGGTGTGCCACCTGGCTCTCGCGTAAATACAGCTTCAATATTATGTTCTTCAATGTAATTTTGAAGCAATTTCACTTGTGTTGTCTTACCTACACCTTCACAACCTTCCAGTGTAATGAATATCCCATCCATATCTACCTTTACTAAAGTTACATATAATTATTTCGTTAATTATTTTACCACAAAAACCCTATTGTTTTCAACACCGCAAATAGAATCTTCATATTCCTTTACAAAATTGATTATTTGAGTAGTAAATACATCACCAGGTAAAACCAAAGGTGTACCTGGTGGATATACACAAATTTCGCGATACGAAATTTTGCCTAGAGCCTCACTTAGATCAATTTCTCTAAACTTGTCATAATTTTTAATTAAACAAATTTCATCTCTATTAATTTCAATACTATGCTGCTTGCACGGTGGCAAATTATCAGGTATACTGTTTAGAGCGTGTAACAGAGTGCCTAAATTTGTATAGTTGTATGGTGTAACTATATAGACGAGCTTGTCATCTATACATGCCTCACCAAATATGTTCTTTTCCTCTAAACACTTGCAGACGCTTGAAGCGCTAAATTTAGACTGTAGGACTAGCCGAGTGAAATCATGCTCACAAGTAGCATTAGATTCGCATAGCACAAACGAATTATTCAAATTTGCCTTAAAGCACTCAATTGCGTTAAATATATCGATATAATATCTAATGCCATGTTCGCTAAATTCGGCGATCGCTCGCTCTAGAGCTGCTAGTATCAAGTATGAAGGGCTAGATGAGTGAATTTCACTGATAGCAACACGGATACGTTCATCAAACACGCTTGTATAATGCAATAGCGCACCACCTGTTGGCACTGGCATTGTCTTATGTGGTGAGTGAATTACAATATCTGCTTGCAACACGGCGCTCTTAGGGGTCAAATCCGAAAACACTAGATGCGCACCGTGCGCTTCGTCTGCCACCAAAATTGCATTTCCTAAATCGTCACCATCTAGATGATATACATTACCAAAATAATCAACTGAAGTGTAAAATATCACTTCAGGCTTGACCATTAATATAGCAACTTTCATATTATGTCGCTCGACATAATATGCCGTGATGTTATACAATCTAATAGCAGAGAAAATTGACATATGACAATCGCCAACTATGAGAAAAGTCTTATCTCGCAGGGCTCGCGCTACTACATGAACAGCACAGGTCGCACCGTTAGTTATATATGTTGAATTCTCAACACCATATACTTCTGCTACTAATTGCTTGCTAGAACTTATTAAAGAATCTTTATTTAATAAATTACCACTATATGATAGTTCTGTAATATCGTCATCATTATACAAACCAGAATGACCAGGCATGTGAAAAGATATATGTCCTTTGTGTCTGTTTATAGCATCAGATATTGGAGTTTGCATTATTGCCTAGGTTTCATTGTCGGGAACAATAGCACGTCTCTAATTGAAGCTGAGTTGGTAAACAACATTACCATGCGATCGATACCAATTCCCAGTCCCCCAGTCGGAGGCATTCCGTATTCCAGGGCTGTTACAAAATCCTCGTCCATCATTTGCGCCTCATCATCACCAGCCTCCCGCGCCTTTGTTTGATCCTCAAATCTTCTTCTTTGATCAATCGGATCATTAAGCTCACTAAAAGCATTGCCCATTTCACGACCGAAAATAAAGAACTCAAATCTCTCCGTCAGACGTGGATCGACCCTTTTACGCTTTGCTAGTGGACTAACCTCAACTGGATAATCTGTAACAAATGTAGGTTGGATTAGTGTCTCCTCAACTTTTTTGTCAAAAACTTCATAAAGTATTTGACCTTTAGAAAACCCAGGTTTGATCTCTAACCCTAAAGCTATGGCCTTCTCTTTAAAGTCCGACTCGGTGTCGTTATAAAAATCTAAGCCCGTTGAGTCTTTTACTATGTCCGACATAGAAACACGTCGCCACGCGCCGTCTAGATCGATTAAAACATCTTGATAAGTTAATTCACGTGTGTTGAGTACAGCATCGGCACAATATTTGTAAAGCTCTTCTACGATATCCATCATATCAGCGTAATCAGCATATGCTTGATAAAGCTCCATTGTGGTAAACTCAGGATTGTGCTTAACACTCATTCCCTCGTTTCTAAATAGCCTGCCCATTTCATACACTTTTAAAAACCCACCAACTATTAGACGCTTGAGATATAACTCGGGCGCGATTCTTAAAAACATATCTAAATCAAGTGTGTTGTGATGCGTGACAAAAGGTCTCGCATTAGCACCACCTAAAATAGTATTTAATATAGGTGTTTCAACCTCTAAGAAACCTTTTTCGTCTAGAAATTTTCGAATAGCCGATATTATCTTAGATCTAATAACAAACGCGCCCTTGACTTCGGGGTTTACTATGAGATCGACATATCGTTGTCTATATCTTAAATCGGTGTCTTTTAACCCATGAAATTTTTCAGGCAACGGGATCAATGATTTAGCTAGTAATGTAAGAGTTTTGACTTTAACACTTGTCTCGCCTTTATGCGTAACAAAGACATCACCTTCAATGCCTACTATGTCACCGACATCTAGCTTTTTAAATGAATTATATGCCTCTTCACCTAAAACATCTGTTTTAAGATATAACTGTATGCGAGACGTTCCGTCATCAATATGCGAAAAGGATGCTTTTCCCATTATTCGCTTGCTTATTAGTCTTCCAGCTAGTTTTACAGTTATAGTCTCATATTCCGATGGTGCAAGCAAAATCGACTTAGCATCAGCATTCTTATCAAATCTGACTTCTAAGTATGGATCTAATCCTAATTCCT
>JAITLB010000048.1 GCA_031278175.1 Christensenellaceae bacterium | reverse complement strand
CTTAGAAAAAGTTTTGCCTACAAATAACTCTGACGAAGTAAGTTGTTGCTTTGCGGACTTTTTTAGCACTTACGATGAACGTGGCATTATAGCAAAAGCCGAATGGCAAAAGTCGGAAGCAATCGTAAAAATATCCGATTTGCTTGATGGTGCAAAACCGAGTCCGTTCGGGAACAAGATACCGACCAATAAAAAGACATTAGAAAAAGCGCAATAAATAAGGAGAAAGAAAAGAGAACCTAAGATGTTGGACATGGACTACATGCAAAATGCCAATAGAAAGCGGAGGCGCATAATCTTCGCGAGCGCGATACTCGCGCTGGCGGTTTTGGTGAGCTTTGCGGGCGGCATATACAAATCTACTGCCGTAGCGGTGGGCGCAAAGCCAGCGGTTGAGTTTTGAAGTGTATCCCGTTTGGTAGACAGTCTTGAATTCCGATCGGGATTTGGATTTACAAGATTGTCTACCAAACGGGATACACCTCATTTTTTGGTAGGTCAAGTTTATACGCGGAAAATGCGGGATCGTCCAGGCGTCTAAAAGTAGTTTTACGGTGCGAAAACAACTCGAAAACGCATAAAATTTGCCAGTAAAAGCGTTAAAACGACTAAAAAACATAGCGGCAGTGGGCGTCAAAACCTCTTGACACCCACTGATTATGGTGGAGATGAGGGGAATCGAACCCCTGTGTCGCCAGGAAACCAGAAAGACGTTTACAATGCTTATTTGGTCTTTTAAAGTCGCATCATCAACGCTGGCCAACAGGCTTTGAATCTGCCAAGCTCCTAATTCCGTCTGTGCATCGAAGCAACTTGCACATGCGGTTCCCTACTAAATCACGCCAGTTATTCGTCCGTAGGCAACGAAGCCGACGGCTGCCTATGCGGCAGCTAGCTCAAAATTGTTATTTTCAGCGTTTAAATTTATTTTCCGTTTTAACGAAGACGAGCCTTCGGCATGTAGTCCGGCCAACTCCTCTGTCGGTCGAATCCATAACATCCCCTTATACGACAATTCGTACTATTAGTATATTTCATTTTTGAGGTTTTTGCAATGCTTTTAACAAACATTTTTAAATTGTTTGTTTTATTTGGCAATATTCCAAGAAAAGCAGTTAGTTTGCGCATTTTGTGTAGGGATCTTTTTGTGTATACGCGCACCTTGATCCATCTTCTTCTCTTCCCTTGCTTTTTTGATTGCTGATTGATCCTCTTGCTAGCAGTAAGAGAAAGATCACCGCTTTACTTAAGACACTACTAACCTCAATGGAATTCTCAAACTCCTTTTTTTCACTATAGTCTGATAGTGTTTGTGTCTATTATTAGGTATAAATACGACTTTACTTTTTATTCCTCTGTGCTAGTTATTCGTATTTCCTCACCTTCTATTATTTCTATGCTAGGATCAACAGCGGGTCCTTCATCCTTGCCAATATAATGTCCGATCAAAGGCATTGCGTTTTTTATATTATCTATAGAAAACCCGCGTCCTATGAGAAATTTTACAAGTCGCTCTTTAGTTCTTGGATCAGCTATATTTTTGCCTTTCATGAATCTCATAGTAACTTCAATGCAGACATTTGGCTCATTGATATCGGCATTTTCGATCGCTTCATCAATTATCTCGTCTGATACACCTTTAGCTTTCATTTCGCTTTTTATTAATCCTACGCCTTTGATCTCGCAATTTGATAATACATGAAACTCGGCGAACTTTTTATCGTTTAAAACACCCATTTTGATGCCTTTATCAATTACATGACGCACGCTAGTATATCTATATCCCTTGTCGCGCAAAATGTCGCGACAATCTTGAATAGTATGTGGCGCTCTTGAAAGTAGTGCTAACAGTGATTCCCATGCATTTTCACGATCACTCTCATTAATTAAATATTCTAATTCATCTGGAGTTATCTTATCACCTACAGCACATCCTTTTGCAGTCAACACTGTCTGTGTTACTTTATAGTCTTTATTATCAACTCTAATAGTAGATATTCTCACACCACTTTTTATTTTTTGAATAAGCATCTGTATGCCTCCTCTGTTATCACGTATGTTATTTTATTTTACTCGTTCTATCCAACCAAATGTGTCTGGCTTTTCGCCATACTGTATACCTGTCAGCTCGTCATATAACATTTGAGATATTTTACCCATATTATTACCATTAATTACCAGTTCTTCGTTTTTATACCCTAATATACCAACTGGTGAAATAACAGCAGCTGTGCCAGTGCCGAATACCTCCGACAACTTTCCTTGTTGATGTGCAGCATATACTTCCTCTACTGTTATGCGCGTCTCTTCTGCTGGAATCCCAAACTTTTTTAGCAACTTTAATACGCTATCGCGTGTTATTCCTGGTAGTATTGATCCGACTAGCGCTGGTGTTTTTACGACTCCATCAATCACAAAGAATATGTTCATTGATCCAACTTCTTCTACGTATTTATGTTCAGTATCCAACCAAAGCACCTGATCATATCCTTTCTTATTTGCAAGATCTCCTGCTAGCAGTGATGCTGCATAATTAGCCATACATTTGACTTCTCCCGTCCCGCCTAATGGTGCGCGCACATACTTATCTTCTATCAAAATTTTAGTAGGTGCAAGACCATTAGCATAATAACTAGCAACAGGTGATAATATTATAAAAAACCTATATGTTTTTGAAGGATGTACACCAAGTGCCGCTTCTGTTCCTATCATAGTAGGTCTAATATATACCGATGTGCCTGGTTGAGATGGAATCCAATCATGATCTATTTCTAAAAGTTCTTTCATTCCCTTTAGAATTAGTTCAGTGTCGATTGTTGGCATACACAACCTTTCAGCAGAACGATTCATTCTAATCAAATTGTCTCGCGGTCTAAAAAGTGCAATGCTACCGTTCGGTCTTTTATATGCTTTTAATCCTTCGAATATTCCCTGTCCATAATGCAACACAGTTGTACATGGTGCTAGAGAAAAGTCGCCATATGGCACTATTTCAGGTTCACTCCATTTGCCATCAACATAGTCGACAACAAGCATATGATCTGTAAAATATTTCCCAAATCCCAATTTGCTGTAATCGGGTTTGACCCTTTTCTCTCTACATAATTTAATTTTCACGTTTCCTCCACAGCTCTCAAGCTGTCTTTTGTCTGGTATGCTTATTTCTCAACATGTTTTAATATGTTTCAAAATATGTGCGTAATATTTTATAGCGATCGTTATCGCCTTGCGTTATTGCTGATATAATATCGATAACTGCTTGAGCTTGTGTTTCGGGAGTCACGACTTCAATTTGCGTAAAATCCGAATATTTCACATCCCTAAAGCGCGTATCGAGCGCCCTTATTCGCAATTCAAAGAGCTTAAATTCTGAATATGTTAGTTTAACTCTTAGAAGCACAGACTTTCTTTTTAAAACTTTTCCTGCTAGTTTTAACGCTTCTGTTGCACCATAAGTATAGGCACTTGTCAAACCACCTGTCCCTAACTTTATCCCGCCAAAATACCTGGTAATAATACATGCTGTAGCGTGAACTCTATTTTTAAGCAAGACACTTAGGATCGGTCTGCCTGCCGTATCCGCAGGTTCCCCATCATCTGAAAATCTATACGCGCTTGTGTCGGGAATATCAATTATCGCATAACAGTTATGCGTAGCGTCCTTATAAGTTTCGCGTATTGCTTCAATTTGCTTCAGCCCTGACTCCAAATCGGTTATCGGTATGACGCGTGCTGTGAATTTGCTCTTCTTTACTTCATATTGAAATTCAGCAGGTTGTGCTACAGTAGTATAATCCATAATTTACTCAACAGACACACGAAGTCGTGTCTTCTTTCCTTTATATAATACAAATCCGTTCTTTAAACATTCCGCAGGTATCTTAGCGTCTTGAGAAGTGATCTTAACATCATCAATAACTATCCCGCCACCTTCTATTAATCTTTTTGCTTCACTTTTTGATTTTGCAAGACCTAGTGCAATCAATGCATCTACAACCGTTAGAATGCTTTTTGGTATTATCGACTCTGGCATAACACCACCATCGCCAAAAGCTCCTTTTGATTGCTCTAATGCTCGTTTAGCATTATCCTCGCCATGCACGATTTTTGTCGCTTCATATGCTAAGCGTTCCTTTGCTACATTCATGCGTTCATCTGCATGCATTGTCATCAAATCTATTTCATCACTGTCAACAAACGTCAAAAACCTTAAACAATTTGCAACATCAGCATCATCCACATTTCTAAAATATTGAAAGAACTCATATGGAGATGTCTTTTTAGGATCTAACCATACGGCACCATTACGAGTTTTCCCCATCTTTATACCATCTGACGTGGTAAGTAATGGAAAGGTTAATACAAAGGCTGGGTTCGCCGTTTTGCGTCTAATTAAATCCGCGCCAGCTAAAATATTTGACCACTGATCATCGCCACCACACTGCAACTTGCAACCATGTTGGTTATGCAGAACCAGAAAGTCGTATGCTTGCATTAACATGTAATTGAATTCCATAAAACTCAATCCTTTTTCTAGACGCATTTTAAAACAGTCTGCAGCAAGCATTCGGTTAACAGAAAAGTGTACACCAACTTCTCGCAAAAAATCTATATAATTTAGATTTGCAAGCCAGTCCGCATTGTTTAATATAATTGCTCCGTTAGAGCCGTCAAAACTGAAAAAAGCTGTCATCTGCTTTTTAAAGCATTCAATGTTATATGAAATAGTTTCGACATCGTTCATCGGACGCATGTCAGTTCTGCCTGATGGATCGCCTATTAGTCCAGTGCCACCGCCACACAACACAATAGGTTTATGTCCTGCTGCTTGTAGTCTGCTCATTCCCATGAGTGCCAACATATGCCCCACATGTAAACTGTCTGCTGTAGGATCAAAGCCTACGTAGAAAACTACACTCTCCTCGCTCAGTAGCTTTTTAAGATCTTCTTCATATACAACTTGCTTTATAAAACCACGTTTTTGCAAATCCTCAAATATATTGTTATTTTTTAACATTTCCCCTCCACTCTCTCTTTTAGCAATTCACCTAATATTTTAATCCCTTTGTTTATGTCATCAACTGTTGCATTGCTAAAATTCAGCCTCAAACAGTTTTTCCCAGATCCGTCCACAAATGATGAATCGCCTGAAACATAAGCTACCTTTCTTGCTATAGCTTCTCTAAATATATCAGTTGAGACATCAACATTGCTTGGAAACGTTACCCAAATAAACAATCCACCGCTTGGATGCGTCCACTTTGCAGATTTGGGGAAATACTTATCCATAGCTTTCAACATCGCATCACGCTTCTCTTTATAAACTGGGATATTCCGTTTGAGCGACTCATCTAAGATCCCGCGTTTCAAAAATTCGGTTGCTACAGCTTGCGAAAGCGTTACAGTATGCACATCGGTCGCCTGCTTTCCTATTGTTAGCTTGCGGATAACGGGCGCACTAGCAACTGCAAGCCCAACTCTCATACCAGGACTTATGGTCTTAGAAAATGAAGTTAAATATACAACATTCCCAGCCTCGTCATAAGACTTAATAGCTGGAATTGTTTGACCATCATATCGCAATTCGCCATATGGATTATCTTCTAGCAATATAACATTATGTTTTGCCGTAATGCGTGCTATTTCTTTTCGTTTTTCAACAGGTAGAGTTTTTCCTGTAGGATTAGAAAACGTAGGAACTAAATATAGTAACTTGGGGTTTTCCGTTATAATTTTATTTTCAAGATCTCTTAAATTGATGCCATCTTCATAGCTAGCAACACCTACTAATTTCGCTTCATATGTTTTTGCTATGTGCGGAACTGCTACGTACGTAGGCGCTTCTACTAAAACAACATCGCCCTTGTTTATAAATGCCTTAAAGGTTAAATCAATGCCTTGTTGCCCACCGCTAATAGCTAATATCTCACTTGAATCACTTGTGTTGATGCCTACTCTTTTTACGTATTCTCTGCCTGCCTCTAGATATGGAGCATACCCTTCTGTCGCGCCGTATTGCAAAAGTGCTATGGCCCTGTCAGAAGTCAAAAGATCGTCTATGATCTTAAGCACATCATCTTTAGGCAAGGCTAGACTTGCAGGCATGCCACCAGCAAACGATATTATATCAGGACGAGAAATCAATTTGAAAATTTCACGAATTGCATTCCCTTCAAGATTTTTACATCGATCACTAAATTTATATTCCATTGTTTTCTCTCCTTTAGATTCGCTCTTGCAACAAACCACATTTGTAACCGCGTGCATCGCTTGAAATTTTTGGTCACACGCTACCTTCCAACCTCGTTTTTGCAATGCAAACATTTAAGGTAATAATTGTTTAAACTTTTTGTGCATTTGACATTTTAGGTGCTTTGCGGTTGTTTCTTGCGCAACTCCGTTGGAAATGCAGACGACATTGCTTGTACTACCTGATTAAATTTAGCAGGTCTCTCATAACCCGTACATGTGAATTCATGTGGATCATCTTCTAAAAATAAAATAATCTTTTCAAAGTAGAGATCACTATGGATTGCTGGAGGATTGTTCGGTCTAACAAATTGTATTTTCCGCGTGTCGCCCACGAATTCAAATCCTACAAGTGTCAGTGTAAGCACACCTGATTCCTTGTACACAAATTTCAATTTATCCCAATCATATTCCGCACGTTTTACTTCTGTCGATATCGAATAGTCTTGTCCCTTTCTTTTGATCTCTTCAAGTAACATATCTTGTTGATATCGATACCACTTATCTATACGTGGGAGTGACACCCCGCCATCTAGCGCTGTCATTTCTCCATATGGACCAACAACAACACGATTGCCACATTCTGTGCATCTTAATTCATCGCCATCGCTTATGTTTTTGTATTCTGCACCACAAGCAGGGCATTTGTATAGTATTCTAAACAAACTTTCAGCGCGTTTGAATTCTTTGCTTTTAAACTCAACTTTGTTGCGTGCTTGCCAATCAAAATCATTGTAATCGATAGCAGCTCTTACTCTACTGTTGATTTCTTCAGCCGTCAGGGTGTCTACTTCATCAGCATTTAATAGGATCTTAACCTCGGTTTCTATCCTACCGATTCTAAACCCAGGAAGCCAACGTGGGCGTGTAAGAAAACAGCCTGGCGAATGTATTGACACTACTGGAACGCGAAGCCATTTTATTAATTTACCCAGTGCATCAGTAAAACCTTGAAAATTCCCATCAATACTCTCTCTTCCCTCTGGGAATATTAACACTGACACTTTCGCGTCAATCATTTTTTTAATATGCCTAATGCACTCTATATCCGTTAAATACTGTTTTTTGGGAATGGTGTTTTTTAGAGCTTTAATCATTAGTCGATAAACTCTGTAATAATATAACATTCTCGAAGAGAGCATTGACGGTCGCTTGCTCAGTATAGCATTAGCCGTTGTCACCGTGTCCATCGGTGATGGGTGTGTACTCAGTATTACTATTGGACCTTTTATCTTTTTGACCGCTTTTATTTGATCTCTATTATATCTGAGTCCAAATCGTATCTTACAATAAATACCAACGCACCAAAGCAAGAAATAAGTCCATATGGGTGCGCGTTTATACCTAATTTTCGGAAATATTTTCTCTCGCGTAGCCTTCTTGCGCATCGTGGTTGTTCCTCAAATTCGTCTGACGACAAAGACATAAAACGAATATCCTTTTAAATTGAAATTAAAATATATCACACGCTTTGATTTTTGTAAAGCGTTTTGTGGTTTTACTGGTTATAAAGCTCAAAAAACGGCATTTTTAAGTGGTTTTTAAGCAGCGCCTGTACCTCTTTAGGTCAATAAGATCTTTGCTTTTTGTAGTCTTTTCACTTCGCGCTCCGCGCTTAGTATTCGTATTGTTTAACATATAGTTATCGCCTTGCTGAATTAAAGTATTTCCAATACACCCTATAAACAAAGCCTTTCACTAATTTATGAACATCTTGATTTTCACATTAGTTGACTACTTTTGCGAGTTTTCTAGTGGACTCAAGTAAAAGCATTAATGATCACAAAAACGGTTGTCGCCAGTTAAGGTATACCGTTTGTCTTAGTTGCACTTTTTGCTAACTTGAAATTTGTAATCTACTTTTGTTAAATCGATTTCAAAAACTAGATCGGTCAATAGAGTTCGGGTTTGCATTTGTTCTAGCTTCAATTTGCATTCTCTTCTTGTTGTTGAATGTTGCACATCTACCTGTTGGTTTTCTTGATACATGCGATTGTTGCTTGATGCTGCATTTTACCAGAGATTAAAAATTTACATTGTGCCGCTTGACCCGCATTGCCCTTTGTCATTTGATAATCTGCTATACTCGGAGTTTAAGCTAACTAGCAAAGTTCTGTATAAGAATTTCTATAAACTTATCTGGTTCTTCAATGTGGATAACGTGACCTGCATCAATTTTCTGATATGCACCGTTAGTTAGCAATTCAATGGCTTTTTGCGCTTGCTCTTGGCTCATTGCACCGTCTAGTATACCATCCTCGCGAATTGAATAGTTCGCTTGTAGTAAAAGCGCTGGACATGTTATTTGAGCAAGTGCCTCTTCATGTGAAAAATTCATGTTCCATGTGCCATTATAAAAAGCCAAGCCAAAGCGCGGGTTATAATAATCTAAACCTCTCAACATCTCTTGAACCGTTGCTGGCACAAAAGCTATTTGTATCGGCTTGCCTGGATTTGCACTCCTGTATAATCCTACCGTTATTTTTACAAGCGGTTGTGCAAAAGGTCCTGCGTATGTTGTAAAGAACTCTTTACCCGTCTCAACCCAATAATCTAAAAAATTTCCAGCAAACGACTCATCGCTTATCGCTTTTTCACTTGCCTCAAATAGTTTATATGCTATTGTGTTTTTCACCGTTGGATATTCGGAGGAAAATAATGGTGGATCTTCTAATACGATTGCTTTGACTAAATCGGGTCTATTAGCAGCTAACCACGCTGTCAACAATCCACCCGAAGAATTGCCAGTAGCATACACTGCTTCACCTATAACACTTTCAATAAATGCGGCTAAATCGCTACCTATTTGTTGTGCCGTCATAGGATAATCGCTTGGAATCTCGGTTTTTCCATGTCCTGGATAATCGACAGCAAACACATGAAAATATGTTGATAGTTTTGGTAACACTTTGCTATAACTATACCAATCGAGAGTTTGTGCATGAAGTAATAAAAGTGCAGGCAATCCATTGTCTGGGCTCTCTGCATAATTAAACTTAACGCTCCCTACTAGTTGTGTCTTTTCTTCTATGCCTGCCGCTGTAAGTTTTTTGTCCGCTGGATTAGTGTATGTTGCAATATAGATTAAACCAATTCCTAACAGAGCACAAAAAATAATTAACACTGCTAGTGTGACTATTGCCAGCTTTTTAAAATGTCTTCGCGTCTTTGCTCTCACTCTATACCTCCATCAAAAATGACAAAACTCTTGAGACTAAAATTTGTTCAACTAGTTTTGACTCTTTCTTGTGGTTTGCTGTATCTAAATATTTCTTACTCTCGCAAACATCATTGCGATGCTATCTAATAAAATTTGTGCGCATCCTGGGTTCTTCTAAAGTTGGATGATCTATTCCATTTTCCTTTGCCACTGCTAATGCTTTCAGCAACCAAACTGCATTGCGAGCTAGAGTTCGCATTATTTGCAACCCCTCTGCGTCCGCTGCAACATCTGCCGCTACCGAACCGTGTACCATGTTCCAATACTGAGATGGTATTAGTGGCATATTATTAAATAAAAAGTACTTGTTTAATTGATCTAGCGCGGCTGTTGTTCCCGCCCTTCTAGCAGAGACAATAGCAGCACCAGGTTTAAACCTAAAAGCCCAACTTCCCGCAAAGAATGCTCGATCAAGAAAAGTAGTGATTGCGCCCGTTGCGGATGCATAATGGACTGGGCTTCCAAATATAAAGGCATCGGATCGTGCGGCCATATCAATAAAATCATTAACACCATCGCTTGTTATCGTGCACTTTCCTAAAGTCGCACATAATCTGCAAGACAAACAACTGCGCAAGGGTTGCGATCCTAGATGATACGTTTCTGTATCTATGCCTTCTTGAGCAAGTTGCTGCTCAATCTCTTTCAATGCTGTAGCGGTGCATCCCGATCGATGCGGGCTACCATTTAATAATAATACTTTCATTTTTCTCCATTAAAAAATAACTTAGATTAACGCAAAAATTCCATGTCTCAACCTTTCTGAAAAGTATTTCTCTAAATATCTAAACCGTCGTTTAAAATACAAGAGACTCTTTTGTAGTCTAATCAGTTGTCACAAAATCTTTCCGTCCAAACCAATATTTGTCTCGAACTGCCTGCGGATATGATTCAACTGTCAGCGTTGCCGCTCCTCTTGGCAAAGTTGATATTGATGCATAACCTGCCGATCGAGTTAAAAACCAATACATATCATCATAATATCTTAAGAATTCGCTCCCCTCTGAAGCGGCTACTAGCAAACCGTTATATGATGCGTTTTTTACTGCTATGTAGAGCGAATCATTTTCCGCTGGAGCATTAATTAAACCATCAAACATGTCGAATCCATTTCCATTTGCATATGAAATTTTTGTGCCATTCGAAAATGCCACGCTATACTCGTTTACAGGTGAGTGTGTAATAATACTGCTGAAAATAAATTTGTTTTGTGTCTCTTGCATGACTCCTTTGGCCCATGTGATTTGCGTCTGATCAACTGGTAAAAGTGTGTTATCGCTATCAAGCCGTCCTGAGTCAATAAATATTATGCGATGTTTTTCTTCGCCATACATGTTATTCAAAATAATAAAAAAGTTCCCTGCACCTAGTAAATTAGGTGTATCAGCAATAACGAATCCTGGGTATTGCGAACATTCATATATTATAGCTTTTGAACTACCTAAAATAGCCCCATCTTTCTCGCCGTTCACAAATGTCCACTTCTGTTCATAGCGCCCAAATAAATCTGCAAGTTTCTGGATAGCAACATACTTGGAATAACCGAGTGTGTGTTTTTGATCCGAAAACGTGTTTCCGTTTAGCACAACTAAATGGTAAGGATCATCATCGTGCTTTGCTGCTTCTAAAATATCTTCTATGCCTTTTAACGTGTTTATATCGTCCTCTGACTCAGTACCTGTCAAAAGTAAATCGCTTAGCAATAATATATCAAAACGTCCAAGTCTATCTAATTCTAGAATAGGATTTTCCATTTCGTATATTTTTTCATATTCTTCATCTGTCGGCTCTTTTAATGCCGCTGAAGGCGAGCACGAGAATAAAAGTGTCGCCAATATAGCCATAACTGCCAAAATTGCGACAATTTTACTAAGCTTTAGTTTCATTGCGCTATTCGCGTATTCTATTATAAAATTCATTAAAACGCCAACATAATTGCTGGATAAGTTGCTTTTATGAACTCAACGCGTCCTCACCTCTCATTATATCACAAAATCAAAGAATTTTATAGTTTAATTTTTGTTATTGGTGTGCAATCGTTATATTTTTATTAAAATTTAAATTGCAACACATTTTAAGCATGATGCTTTTTAATACCTTTTGAAGTGGTTTAAATCCACCGCGACTTCGAATTGATCAAAGAATTCGCAATGTTGCGTTAGTTTATTAAAAAATTTATCGCTCTGTTCTACTATACAAGAATGCCTTCATTTTATATGATTAAATGCACCATCCTCAATGCTTGTATTTGTCGTAGGGATTTCATATTCTTCGATTCTAACAATCTCACCAAAGGCATCAGCCTCTATTATACCCCATATTCAAGACACATGCATCTAGAATATTGTCTTTATAAAAGTTTTGTGCTCTCGTAAATTATTAACCTTTTTGCAATTAGCGCACTTAGCAAAAGCTTTTGCGTTAATTGCAAACTCTGTTTAAAGTAACTTCTAATGATTTGATATTGATTTTCTTTTGGTGGTAGACTAGTTGCGACAATTTGTTTTCCCCTGTAGTCCTGCCATAACAACATTCTTATTACTTTCAATATACTTCGGAAGATCTTCTACGTCTAGCTGACTGTGTATTAACATGATATCTGGAATAACTTTTATTTTCGCACTTTCCCAGTTGCTCAAATTAGTAGAAACATGTTTAATTTTAACTATATCTTTTCCTGTCTGCCTGGGAACAAGCACCGATGAATATCAATTGTCAATGCCTGTCTATTCATATAATAATCAACCTGCAATGGAGAGCGTTGCAATGCCATGAGTCGTGCCAGCAAATTCTACAGTTACACTAGCAGTAATCACAGGTGTTTTGACTTTGCTTTTACAACTTGCTACTACAATTATCGAGGTGACAAGCTGAAGTGTACCCCGTTTGGTAGACAATTTTGAATTCCGATTGGGATTTGGAATTACAGGAGTAATTATTCGTGCTATACTTTTCTTGCTTTACTTATACACAGGATAGGGCAACGCAGAGGTGTGACCTGAGCGGTGTATAGGTTTGTGGGGAAGGCGGTGCATATGATCCGTCTTTTTCTTTGACGTGCTTGAACCGCACCCAACCGCAAAGACAACTATCCGAAAGTCGTCGTATTGGCGAAATTCGCCGAGAAACACGGTGAGCGATTTGTGAGTATTCAGCTTATCCGCAAGATAAGAGGCGCGGACAGGCGCGACCATTTCTACCGCTTGGATATGGGAATACTGAGTATCAGAAGCAAGGTGCGCGGTGTGACTTCAAATGCGGAACTCGACAGAATATTCGATGAAGAAGCCACAACCGAGGATTCGTGCTGTAAATTCTCGCACCTGTGGCGCGAGAATTTACAGCATGATTATATATATGAGCGGGGCGATTCAAGCATGAACTGTGAACTGACACTCAAAACACATGCCGAGTATGACGAGATTATATCTAGCCTCGCGCGGACTCGCACTAGCGCTTTTCGCGCTGTCAACCGTGAGTTGATTTCGATGTACTGGAAAATCGGTGACTACGTCAGCGATAAGGTCAAGAACGGCGGCTGGGGCAAATACGTCGTTTCTGATTTTGCTCATTTCATTCAAGCCGAACCATTCGTGCTAACCTTGTTGCAAAGACCACCGACACACCTTACAGTCTTGCGCCGCGAAAGAAAATGATTACAGAAATCGAAACTGAGATAGAAAAACTGGATCGTAAAAGAGGTAAAGAAACCCAGTTCAACAAGAAGTCAGTCATCAACAAATAGATAACAGACTTTAAAGCACAAAAAGAAGGAGAACAATAAAATGGAAAAAATTATCGCTGCGACATCGGATAAAGAAAAAGAAAACTTGGAGAAACTTACCAAGTTATTCCCAAGCATTTGGACGGAAGTCATTAGATACGAATTGGATGGTAAGGAATACGAAACCGAAGTCCAAGGCGCAAAAAAGATAACGAAGAAGGTCATAGACCCAGTTAAACTTCGTGGACTAGTGGGCGACACAGCAGGTGCAACTGACGAGATTTTTCAATTCACTTGGGCTGGAAAGCGTGATGCAGAAAGACTGGCAACAAGTCCAATCAACATGACTCTTCGTCCGTATACTGAGGAAAGTGTAGGTAAAGACGGAACACCTGGCGGATTTGACAGTCAAAACCTTTATATTGAAGGCGATAATCTTGATGTGCTTAAACTGCTGGAACAAACCTACACAGGACAAGTGAAGATGATTTATATAGACCCACCCTACAATTCGGGAGGCGATTTTCTTTATAACGACAAATTCAAGTCTGCTGGAGGATCATGGAAAAAGCAAAGCAACGAGTACGATGCAGATGGCAACTTGATTTATATTAACAACGGTAGCGATGGTAAATACCACACGAACTGGTTAAATATGATGTACCCAAGGCTCGTGGTGGCACAAAAACTGCTGACTGACGATGGCGTTATTTTCATAAGTATAGACGAACGTGAAGTACACAACCTGCGCAAAATTTCCGATGAGATTTTCGGCGAAGAAAACTTTATGAGTAACATAATTTGGAACTCAACAAAGTCGGTAACCAACACTGCGCTCATTTCCGTTTCACATAACCATACGCTGATTTATGCAAGAAACAAACAACACTTCATTGAGAATAGACAAGAATTCCGATTAGCCGATGACGGTTCAGGATTTGAAAACCTTGATAACGACCCAAGAGGTCCGTGGAAGGCAGACCCATTCCAAGTGGGTGGCTGGCGACCAAATCAGCAATACGAAATAGTGAACCCAGCAACAGGAATAACTTACAAGCCAAACCCTGGATGCAGTTGGAAAAATGACTTTACTAAGTACCAAGAACTGGTCAAAGATAATAGAATCGTCTTCGGAAAAACTGGCGAAGGAGGTCCGCAAAGGAAAAGATTCCAAAGTGAAGCAGAAGACCGTGGTAAAGTAACAACAACACTTTGGACTGATGCGGAAACGACAACAAACGGTACGCAACTTGTTAAGAAGATGTTCGGCGATAGAATGGTTTTTTCAAACCCAAAACCAGTAGGATTGATAAGGAGAATTCTGGAACTCGGGTCAAATAGAAATTGTATAGTGTTAGACTTTTTCAGCGGCTCGGCAACAACAGCCCATGCTGTAATGGAAGCCAACGCAGCTGATGCTGGAACTAGAAAATTCATCATGGTTCAACTGCCAGAAGATTTGGACGATGGACTGAAAAAATCAAGCAAAGATAATGAGCAAATTTTTTTGAACGCAATAGAAGTCTGCGATGAATTAAAAGCACCACATTTACTAACCGAGATAGGGAAAGAACGAATCCGTCGTGCAGGGAAAAGGATAACCGAAGGAAATCACATGATAGCACCTAACATTGACACTGGCTTTAGAGTTCTAAAAATAGACAAAGGGGCACTCAAGGATGTGCATAAACGCCCCAGCGAATTAACGCTGACGGACATCCTTGAATCTGTGGATAAAATCGAATACGGGAGAAGCGGACTCGACCTACTTTTCACCGCAATGCTTTATAACAAGATAAACCTAGACAGTATCATAGAAACCAAGACATTTGAAGGTAAGGAAGTCTTCATTGTAAGAGATGTAAACAGACCTGCGCGGATTTACCTTGCATGTTGTTTTGTCGAAGGAATAACCGAAGGTGTAGTAAAACAAATGGCAATGCTTAAACCAACCAAAGCCGTATTCAGTGACAAATCGTTCAATAGTGATGATGTCAAGATAAGCATGCAACAAATAATCAAAACATACAGCCCAAGCACAAAAGCTGCGGTGCTGGAGAGCATGTAGTGAAGGCACAAATGGAGAACAACCTATGAAATTTACTTTCAAAGAACTGCCGCACCAGAAGGCGGCAACGGAATCAATAATCGGCGTCTTTGATGGAATGTCGTTCGTTGGCAGAGCACAATACGTTGTAGACCCTGGCAAAGACAAGAATGCTGGGCAAGCAAGGTTTGATGGTTTTGACTTGGGTACGGCAAATGCTCACATCAACTTTAACGATGAGAATTTGCAGAAAACCTTTTTGGAGAACATAAGGAAGGTACAAAAGAGAAACGGCATCGCTCAAGCAAAGAAGCTGGAAAAGCAACTCGGTGTGATGGGGCTTTCAATAGAGATGGAAACTGGAACGGGCAAGACCTATGTCTATATTGATTCAATTTTTAGACTGAACAAAGCGTACGGATTTACAAAGTTTGTGCTGGTCGTTCCGAGCGTTGCAATTCAAGAAGGTGTTAAACAAAGTTTTGACGATATGCGAGAACATTTCGAAGGTAAATATGCCAAGACAATAACTCCAATTCTTTTTGATTCGAACAGGTTAAACCAACTTGGTCAATTTAGCGCAAGCCAAGGAATTGAAGTAATTGTAATAAACACTGCACAATTTAACAAAAATAACAATGTCATTTACAAGAGTGACGACACACGATTCGGCGCAAGAGTGCCAATAAACTTCATTGCAAAAAACCGCCCGATCCTGATACTGGACGAGCCACAAAAGATGGGCATCGAGAATGAGTCCACTGAAGAGAGGGCAAAAGGAAAGAAGGGCGATAGCCTTGGCATCCAGGCAGGACTGAAGAGATTTAATCCACTTTTTGTGATGAACTTCTCAGCAACACACCGAGCCGATGCCCAACACAACATGATTTATGTGCTAGACCCACTAGACGCATATCGTGAAAAATTGGTAAAGCGAATAGAAGTGGTCAGCCTTGAACTTGAAAATATTACAGGAACAAGTGCATATATTCATTTTAAAAAATACGATGCAAAGACTGGCAAAGTAAGCATTGAAATGGAAGTCAACCAAAAGGGCGGCAGTGTAGCGAGAACCACCATGAAGATAGAGAAACTTGACGACCTCTACGAAAAATCGGCAGGCAAGAGTGGCCGGGCATTAGAACCCTACCGTGGTTTTGTGATAAGTGACATAAACCCGATAGTGGAAGACAAAAAGGTCGTTAATGCTGTAATAAATTTTTCAAATGGTGTGAAGATGGATCAAGGGCAAATAATAAACAACCAAGCTGAAGACGGAATAAGAAGAGCGCAAATTCGAGAAACCATCAAAGCACACTTACTCCGAGAGAAGAGCAACTTTAACAACGGCATTAAAACGCTGAGCCTATTCTTTATTAAACGAATTGCACAATATCGGCAATATGGAATAAACGGAGAAGAAGTGGCAGGAGTTTTTCAAAAGATTTTTTCTGAAGAATACGAAAGATTGATAGATGAAGAACTGGAACAGCAAGACACAAAAGGTACAGCCTACGCTACATACCTAAAAAACATGCAAGGCAAACGGGTGCATAACGGATACTTCTGCGAAAGTGGCAAAGGCAAAGAGGTTGATGTTGAAGTAGATGAAAGGGGGGAAGCAACCAAGAAAGAAAACGAAGAACTCATAAAGAGAGCATACGATTTAATTCTAACTAAGAAGAAGGAATTACTAAGTCTAAAAGAACCGCTTCGCTTTTTATTCTCAGTAACCGCGCTAAGGGAAGGCTGGGACAATCCTAATGTATTCCAAATTTGCACACTAACCGAGAGTGACAACGACATTAAACGCCGACAAGAAGTAGGACGCGGAATGCGACTTTGCGTAAATGAAAACGGAGTAAGGATGGATGCTCTCGAACTAAATGACAAGATTCACGTAGTCAATGTGTTAACCGTAATACCATCCGAGAGTTATGACGACTTTGTCAAAGGGTTACAAAACGAAATAAGAGCTGAGCTACACCGCAAGCCGATGACGGTCAAAGAGGAATACTTTGTAGGAAGAGAACTCACAAATGCAAGCGGATCGAAACTAATGATAGATAAATCGCTGGCAGACGACATAGTGACCTATTTAAAATGGAACAAGTACATCGACAACAATGGTAAGATTTTGGAGAAATACGAAACCGCCAAAGAGAGTGGTGCGCTAGCCGAGATACTTAACTCGGATGAACTCCAACCGTTTGCCACAAGTATTCACACGCTAGTGAGCGAAGTGGTAGACGACAAAGAGATGGATAAATATATTGGAAAAGCCAAGGGCAAGGAAGAAACCATAACAATAAGGGTAAATAAGAAAAACCTAGAGAAGGAGGAATTCAAGCAGCTTTGGAACAGAATCAAACAAAGGTTTACATATAGAGTGAAGTTCGACAGTCAAAAACTGATAGAGCAAGCAGTAGCAAATATAAACGACCAAAGTAACGGACTAAAGGATGTCCGAGAGTTACGCTATGTCATCTCAAGAGGCATACAGGATGAAGAAATGAGCGAAACAATGCTTGAAAAACAAACCGCTTTCAAAGCGCGAACCATCGATAACGACAAAGTAGATGTGGGGCAGGTGCAAGCCTACTACGATATTTTAGGCGAAATAGAAAAAGGTACGCAATTAACACGAAAGACCATCGCAAACATTTTGAAAGGCATTGGAGAGCGTGGTTTGAAGCTTTTCAAGAAGAACCCAGAAGATTACTTAAAGCAAATCATAGAATTCATCAACATAGCAAAACTTGAATTCGAAGTAGCGGCAATCAGTTATTTCAAGGTAGAGAGCGGCAACGAAGCAGATGATATATTCTCGGATAAAATGTTTGAAACACAAAGCATTGTTGCAAGCAAAGATAGAATAGTACCGACAAGCGAACGACATGTAATGAACTATGTTTTCACGGACAGTTCAACGGTTGAGGCACCATTTGTGAAGGAACTGGACATGCATAATGAGGTAAGCGTTTATGCAAAATTGCCGACCGGGAAGAATGGATACCAAATCCCAACACCGCTTGGGAACTACACACCTGACTGGGCAATCGCATTTGAAAAAGGTCCAGTAAGGCACATATACTTCGTGGCCGAAACAAAAGGCAGAGGGAAGCTGAGAGATGACGAGCAAAAGAAAATCGACTGTGCAAAATCGCTTTTCAAAAATATAGTAGAAGGTGACTTAAAATATGAAAAAATAACTAGCATCCGTGATTTATTCGACAAGGCTGGAGTGGCGAAATAAAGAATCACCCTTGAGTTATAGAGGGCAGGATTTATTATTACAATTACTAGATAAAAATAGCGAAACATATAACGCTGTTTTTAAGACTGTCCATAACTTTGGTACATTCGATAAGCAATCAGTTTTCCAGGAAGAAACACTGGAAAAGCTGTGTTCCCGCCAAGGGATGCGGAGTAAAAATACATCGTCCTGCCGTACTTTTGGCTACCCGAGGAAACGCTGCTGCTAAGGGTGCGCCGCGACTATGCGCCTTACGAGCTATGGAAAAAAACGGGCAAAGTTATGGTATCCGAGGGCAAATGTCACGCATTACGAGGAATTAGAAACTTTTGTCCTACTTTTGAGGACAAATTCGACATAAAGGAAATAACCTACGACAGATGGAATGCCGCCCAGATTGTTCAGCGCTTGGTGAAAATGGGAATAACAATGGTGCCGTTCGTACAGGGCTTTGCCTCTATGAGCAGTCCCACCAAGGAACTCATGAAACTAGTGCTAGAACAGCGCCTCGCACACGGTGGCAATGAACCACTTGCATGGATGGCAGACAATGTGACTGTCCGAACAGACGCGGCGGGCAACGTCAAGTCAGACAAAGAAAAATCCGCCGAAAAAATCGATGGGATCGTGGTTTTGATAATGGCATTAGACAGGGCATTAAAGCAGAGTGGTGGTGGTTCGCCGTATGACACACGAGGAATTATAGTCCGATCCCCCCCCAAAAAAACACAGCAAACCACTTCCAAAGGTAGATTATTTGTGGTACAATATGCATAGAATAGAAATGGAGGTAAAGACTAATCCCAAGATCAGATTCAATGTATATGCGGATTGACCCCAAACTCAGAGCAGATGCCGAAAAGATTTTATCACGTCTGGGACTGACCACTAACGATGCAATCAATGTGTTTCTTAATCAAGTCGTATTGCAGCACGGGTTACCCTTTGATGTAAAATTGCCGCCGATGGCGAGATCGGAGGCTGAAACAATATTTTTCGATAAAATAAAGGAAGCCGAGGAATCGTTTGCAACCGAGCCAAGCATGACAATCGATGAGTTGGAAGCAAAATTGGGGGTATGATGCTGAAATACACACTAGAGATAACCCCAGTTGTATACCAAGACCTATCGCAGATAGGAACCTATATTGCGCTCGACAAACCAAGCATTGCGAAAAATGTAGTAAAAAGATAACGACTGCTTTAAGGTCTTTGCATGGAAACCCGTTTATTGCACCTGAAACTAAGAAAGAAATTCGGTTTAGGCACCGAGTTGCGAGGACGGGTGGTCAAACCGCATATTATTATTTACTATGTCAAGGATGCGAATATAAATGTTTACCCCGTCCTTGATTGTCGAAGTGATTGCTTGTCCTTACTCGGATTTGCAACCGAATTCGACTACACGGACGACACTAGATCCTCTTATTCAAAAGAGTTTAGACAGAGTGTAATTAAAGAGTATATACATGCATCCTCGTTAAGAGATTTGCGCCTAAAATACAACATTTTAGATAGTTACGTTTTGCCAAGATGGGTTTTATTGTATAATAAGGCATCGAATTCGTGTACTATGCCCCATTCAAAGGAATTTATTACATGGAAAGCAGAAAATTAACAAGCGATGAGAAATTAGGAGTTGTATAATTTTGCTTTGATAGCAAATTCGACCACAAACTCACCGCTGAACACTTTAAGTTGCCGTATAATCAAGTTTGCCATTGGGTAAAAAAACACAAGCTCAATGGCATTGACGGATTACAAGACAACCGATGTCGCCACAAGCTGAAGCAGAAATGACCGAGGTAGAGCGCCTTAAAACGTGGTTACCAGTATACAAGCAAAAAATTCTGGGCTACACTTGTCAAACAAGGAATAATTCATAGCATGTCTAGAATCGGCCGTTGTATATATAATGGTCCTATGGAAGGTTTATTCGGAATATTGAAAACTGAGATATTCTACCTTGATAGTTTCCTCAGCGAACAAGAACTTAGAACAACTATTAATAACTATATCGATTTTTATAATAATGGTAGATTCCAAGAAAACTTAAATGGAATGATGCCAATTCAATTTAGAAATCAACCACAATGCCAGAGCAGAACGCTTGGCGGCATAGGGAGGAGTATAACAACTATGGCAAAAGACTTGACCACATCAAAAATTGACAGACGAAATATCCTTAATAACGATGTCGCTCTTGCTGAGATACAGAAAATGGGCGACTTCAAAGCCGTCCTTTGGGAAGGCAAGCTGACGTTCACCCGCGATATGGTCGCAGACTTCTTTGGTGTTGACATCAGAACTATCAGTCGCTACGTCAAGCAGAATA
>JAITLB010000248.1 GCA_031278175.1 Christensenellaceae bacterium | reverse complement strand
TATAGGGTAAACTTTGTAATACCTGGTGCCGACACTTCCTACATAATATGGATAATACTGGGTGTTATACTTTTCACCGTTGCAACTGGTATAGTATTTGCAGCAGCAAGGAAAAGGTCACGGATGAAGTAGACATCACTAATTAGTATCGAGGCAATTCTATAGTAAGTTGTAGAAAGTAGCATTATTAAATTACATTTGGCCCCAATTTATTTGCATAAATTGGGGCATTTAGTTGCATTAGTGTTAAACACATGTAATGGTTTTTGTTTAATTTAAATTAAATATGGTTTAGCACTTAAAAAGACGTAAGGTGCCACGCTTAAATAGTTATCAAATTAAATAAAGCAAATGCAATTCCTAAAATCCGTCTTGCAATTTGAGGATAAAAGTCTACAATTTGTTTTTAAACTTCAAAACGAATTGCAGGTAGATCCACTACATATAACTCTTTCAAGCATATAATGCAAGTGCCATATGTTTTACTAATTATGCTTAAAAGTTAAATTTGAAATTCTCCTGACAAATTTTAGCTCTAACAATAGTTAGGCAATATAGGACATGTACTCTGCATTGTAATTTGTCATATTAGTTGACTGGTATTTCAATCAATTTAAAACCAATTTTATCACATGAGGTTAGATAATAGCATATTGAGTTCTTAACATATGTCAATTCAGCGCGCGATGAAGTCCCATGCAGATGTCCATATATTACGTGTGAAACTTTATACTCTTCGAACAGACTAGTGAGGGGAGAATCGCTATATGTGGAATTGAATGGTGGGAAGTGAGTTATTCCTATTATAATATCCCCAGGATCTGCTAATTTCTTTGCACACTCAAGCGAAGCTCGCAGTCGTAGAGTTTCACGTGCAAAAATTTTTTCATCGTCAAATTCGGATTTTAACTCGGCATATAATTCGGAATTTTTTCTAACTGGCTCTGGAACTGTCCAACAACGACTACCAGCAAATATCAAATTATTTATTTTTATAGCATCGTTTTGGATAAAATGCATATTAGTAGCGACAGAATTGCGTATTTTTTTTATACTAGTCCACCAAAGATCATGATTACCTTTAATAAATATCTTTTGCCCTTTACGCTGTGAAATTTGCTCTAAGTCAGGCATAGCATCGATAAATTTAAGTCCCCATGACAGGTCGCCAGCTACAATGACGATATCATCATCATTAACCCTACTATCCCAATCTAGGGATATTTTATTCCAATGACCATCCCAATTATCACCGAAAATTGTCATTGGCTTATCGTTTCCTAGATGTAAATCGCTTATTGCAAAAACTCTCATGCTAATATAATACCATAAAATTTGGCAATAGTTAAGCGTTGTTTGAAAAAAAGTTCATTGAATTCTCGAAACGGCGAAAATTCTAAATTTAAATTGAGATCGCCTAATTTTGCGCCGTGCTGGGCACATAAATTTAGCATTGTTTATGCTCGTGTTGTGAGATGGAAACTAATTAGTTTAATGTGAAAAGCCATATGTTTCAAAGAGCTTAACTATAAAATAAATGTCGATATACTAAGCCCACTTACTACGGCATGCTCACGGCTTGCCGTTTAAATTTGGCATTAATCATAAACAAAGTAGTTAACAATTATTATGTCCATGGCAGGGTTTTAAGCACTTTGATTTTATCGTGTTCAACAGCGATGCATTTTCTAGTCACTAACAAATTGAAAGTCCTTTCAAGGGAATCCGTGATTACTTTGCCTCTATGTGCCCAGCCATAGCACTTTGTAACCAACTTAAACAAATTATCCTTTGTGATTCCTACACAGTCTATGAGCACAGCATTAAATGTTATCGCAAAATCACTTAGCGGGACACTTTTAGCCTCCATGCCATAGTATCTAGGTCTGTATAGTTTTTTCATTGTGGGCGGTCTTGTAACGAGTGTAATTGAAGAATTATTTTGTAATGTTGGGCTAGCGCATACAGTGGTGGAAATTGATGTTTGTGTTGGTAACTCTTTTTCAATCACGATGCCGTTTATAGCGTTACTTACAGCTTCTAAAAGCAAAGCCTTTTCGTTTGCTGTGTTTTTCATCCAGTCAGTTGACCATATTCGATAAATCACCCAGCCCATGTTAGTAAGAACAGACTCGCGTAGTCTATCACGCTCACGTGCAGTTTTTGCTAAATGATACGAGTAACCATCACATTCAATGCCTATTGCAAACCTGCCAGGGCAATTCGGATCTTTGATGGCTAAATCGATTTTATATGTAGAGCAACCAACCTTTGTGACTACATCATAACCTTGAGATTTTAGAAAATCACAGACAGTTTGATCGAATTTTGCATCTAACGCTACGTTAGGATTTTCTTTAGTTTGATTCGCTATTGCCGCAGATCCATTGATTGCAAAATCAATATATTCACGCAGCAGCTTTGGGCCTTCGCTATGTGTGTTCTCAAGTGAGATGTCGGCAGGTAAAATTGAGCCAATGAGTTTAAGATTGTAGCGCGCTCTTGTTATAGCAACATTTAAGCGTCGCTCACCACCTCTTTTATTTAGAGGTCCGAAATTCATTGAAAATTTACCGTTTTGATCAGGAGCGTATCCTATGCTAAAGAGTATAGTATCCCTTTCATCTCCTTGTACAGTTTCAAGGTTTTTAATAAAGAACGGTTCTGGTCTATCATCACGGAAAAGTTCTTCGAACTTAGGATCTGCTAGTCTCTTCTTGTAAAGAGCTTCGTGAATTGCTTGTTGTTGTGTTTCACCAAAGGCAATAACACCCAAGCTCCGATTAGGCATATTTGCAAAATGCTCGTAAATAAGTTCGCAGACGCGAAGCGCCTCGTCTCTATTTCCTTTTTTACCACCTCGGTCGTATGTGCCACCAGCAACATGGACATATTGAACACCTAAATTGGATTCTATAGCAGTAGCAGACGGGAAAATTATTAGTCTCTCTTCGTATATTTTTTTGTTTGAAAATTCAATTAAATGCTCGTGCTTGCTACGATAATGCCATAACAACATTTGCGATGGTAATTGCACTGCCTCTTCAAGTAGAGAATCATATGAACCAGTGTCATCAATTTCTTCTGCATCATCTGGTATGAATTCATCTTCCGATGATGTTGTGGTAGAAAAGAAATCAGTAGGTGGTAATTGCTTGCTATCACCTGCAATGATAACTTGCTTAGATCTAAAAATAGCACCGATCGCATCCTCTGTCCTTATTTGTGACGCTTCATCAAATACAACGGCATCAAACCTTGTTTTGTCGCTTAAGAAAGTACTAACAGACAGTGGTGACATCATAATACATGGCTTTATTCTAGATAGAATACCAGGAATAGATGCAAAGAGTCTACGTATAGGTAAAACCATGCGTGTTTTGTTAATTTCTTTATTCAAAATATGGACTTCATCATATTCCGAAGTAAACGAGCTAGTAACTGGTATCTTAGCAATCAACTGTTTTATTATCGTAAATTGGGCCAGTAACATATGATATTTGTCAAGGCTTCTAAACTCTTGAATTTTGTCCTCATGCTTTTTGCGTCTGAATGTGTGTAACTGCTTGAAACCTGGTATTATAGTGTCTAACCAGGAAGTATAAAAGCATTTTTCGAAAGATGGGGTAATATCTTTAGCACTAAGATTGATTTTTTCAGCTTGAGCAACAAATTCTGATATCCCCGTTTTTGAACATTCATCTAAAACCTGCTTATAATCAATGTATTTTTCTAACTCGCCATAGTTATTGTTGCATGCTATTGCACGTGCTAATAGAGTAACAATATCTAAATCATATATTGCATTTGCATTATCAAAAAGAGATGCGAAGTATTCAACAGAATCTTTATAAATGAGCGTCCATTCACTATATTCTAAAAGCAATTTTTCGAAAGCCACTAATTTTTTGGGATTATTGTTTAGTATATCATCTAATAGTGTTATACTCATCGCATATTTTTTTGCGAAGTTGAATAATGATTTTGCTTTCTCAATGCGTTTTCCTATGAGATCGTCAGGTATTGTTTGCTCTAAGTTAGCGTTGAGTTGGTTTAGCAAGTTAAACAAATCTTCGCTTGAATTAAGAGCACTTGAAATTTCTTGAACTCTCCCTAGTGCTACTTTATATGAGATGCGCTTTTCATTGTTTACTGAATGTGCGTGTAGCGTTTCAATATCTTGTTTGTAAGTGCCTTTGAAAATTCTAAGGAAAGATCTATATTTAGTTTTGAATCTAGTAGCGAGTGCTTTAAAATCTATCGAATAAATGTCCCTTTTCGAATGGATCGCGACTGTAGCGGATTTTGTGGTCCACTCGCTATATATGCTACTTGCTCTTAAAATCTCATCGCAAAGCCACGATTTAGGTGTACTTAAATTGACTAGTAGTGTCTGCATGAAATCGAGCGTGTCAAAAACGCTTGCATATGTGCCGTTAATTTGTGTATTAGCAAGCTTGTTAAATTGTGCAAACAATTGCTCACCAATTTCTAATGTGGATATTAGTTTAGCACATTCACTATCAAAATTCTGTCTGAAATCGTAAGTTACTGTTGTTAAATTACAACCCGACCACGGACTATATGCGCCCCACCCTATTTCACCAATTAGTGTAGTGAGTTCTCGCATTGTTTGTATGCGTTTTGTAAAATCAATATCGCTGAGTCCTTCGGCATTTGGATATGTAAATTTGACATTAGTGGCATTTGATAATTCTGACAACAAACCGTAGACTTGATATATGGTTTTATTAAACGGACTTATTGGTGTATGCAATAGGTTTTGATACTCGTTTAACTCACTTCTGAGATCAGCAAGTTGTTTAAGTTTTAGAGGATCTTCATTCTGCATTCTAGTTTCAGCTTCAGCGTATCTTAGTGTCGATGCTAGCTGATTTAGTACATCTTTGCGTTTTGTTTTATGACTATGTAGTGTAAGACAAAACTTATCTAGACCTACATTAGTTAGTCTTTTATAAACAACATCAAGAGCTGCCATTTTTTCGGCAACAAACAAAACAGTTTTACCTTGCGCTAGTAATTCAGCAATAATGTTAGTTATTGTTTGACTTTTTCCAGTACCTGGAGGTCCTTGTAGCACGAAACTGACACCCTCTTTAGCAAAAGCTATGGCTTCTTGTTGGCTTGAATCTGCGTCAACTACACTTAAAACGCGACTCGGATCAATTTTATCGTAATTAAAGTCTTTAATGCTAGAGAGATCAAAAGTAGTGCTAGCCTTTTCGCCTGCAATTAGTTTTACAAGATCGCTTTGGATTATTGCGTCTCGGTGTGTGCTCAGGTCTTGGTACATGTTTACTTTAAGAAAAGAAAACATAGATATTTCAACAGTATTTTCTATTTTGAAATCTATTGAGCTACAAGCTTTAGCTACAGCTTCGATGTTTGAAATTATGGAAAGATCCTCATTGTACTCTGGAAGATTAATATTGAACTCTAATAAGAGCTTTTGCACTAATGCCGTATTGATTATTATATCATCGTCTCTGCGCTCTATACAAATAGGTGAATGTACAGCGTCTTGTGTAATTTCAACGGGTACGAGAAACAGCGGTGAGCGCATTTCGATGCCTGTCAGTCCAGCTTCTTTCCAATTTAAAAATCCGAATGCTAAGAAGAGTACATTTACACCTTTTTCATCATAGAATTGTCTAGATGTCTGTTTCAGTCTGCGTAGTGTAACAAGAGCATCATTGTCAGATTGATTTGCTTGAAAAGGAATGGTATGGAATTTAATCGCCTGCTCCATTTCCCTATTAGTAATGGTGTTTGCATCGCTTTGATATTTGCTTAGCAGTTCTGCCCTAATTTCATTATTTGATTTTTTCTCCTTTGTTGTCGATTCAAGTGGAACCTCATATGCCCATTTTGTGTCCGCATTGAAAAAATTCCAAAGTTGATATATGTCGGGCGATATAATCTCAAGAGATGAGCGCGAGATTTGCCGCTCGGATTTACGGGGACAGTTGATTAATCTGTTTCTCTTACCTAAGTCGAGTAGTTGTTTTTGCCAATAATCGATTTTTGCCTGTAGTGCCATAAGGTGTATTCCAATTAAACTGTGTAATATGTGTTGTATTAAGCAAAGCCCACTTAAGTAAAGTGCGCAATTTTTAGTATCTAAAACAGCACTGTGATATAAATGATGATAACCTAAATCTAGTGCTGGCTATCATCTTTTAATATATAGGTGCTACATCTACAAACCCATATTCGTATATTTTTTATTGATCTAATATTGAGTTATTTTTAGATTTGCATCTAATTATTATATAGATCAAGTGTGTTAGTATATTTTACACAATTAAGCCATACTATACAAGAAAACTAAATACTAATTGAAAAAACTTTGGGCCTCAAATTAAAATTTGAAATATACTCAATTAAAATGAAAGCAACGCTAAATGAAAACCAAACGCTATTTCCTAAAAGCATAGTTTGTGTCGGTATATTAAACATGTAAAACGGGGGCAACTTGTGGCATTTACATATTTCCCTTTTATAACTTGTGTTATATAACACTCAAAGAGTCGCGAAATTTTGTTTTCCTTATCAAACTGCCAAAATGCCCAAATTCCTTAACTTCAGTTGAATGTTCGTATATGCAATTTGTAGCATCTTAATCGATATCTTAAAATTGTTTTTTGGAAATTTGCGCTAGCCCTGTTATCTTTCACTTTGATTTGCGAGAGATAACAGGGTCTGAAGTATAAAAGAAAATCAATTCAAGTAATTGCTATCTATTTATGCTCAATAATCAACAAGCGGTAGATAAGCTTTAAGCAAGTAATATTATCATTAAGACCGCGCAATGATCATTATTATGTGATCAATGTTAGATTCCGACTTTACTTCATTCGCGACCTTTTCCTTGCTGCTGCAAATACTATACCAGTTGCAACGGTGAAAAGTATAACACCCAGTATTATCCATATTATGTAGGAAGTGTCGGCACCTGGTATTACAAAGTTTACCCTATATTCCGTGGCATCGTAATTCTCATCACCAGCATATTTAATAACAGCCGTATATTTACCAGGTG
>JAITLB010000238.1 GCA_031278175.1 Christensenellaceae bacterium | reverse complement strand
GTTTTCCCAGGAAAATAACTGGTTTGGCCTCTATAAACTTATATTCAAAATATTGGTTACAAATAGCCAAAAATTGTGGCCAGATTATAAATTTTTTATTACAATATGTCAATATTTTGCAGTAAGAAATACAGCGCACTTCATAGTATACTCATCATGCTATCACTAAACGCGCATTTTTGTAAGAGCGTAAATATTAATAAAAAATATCGATAAAAAACTATGTAAAAGGGCGAAAAACAAGTTCATAGAAGTAACTTGTTAGTATTGACTAATACAAAAACTGTAATTATATCATCTCTAAAAATTAGCCTTATTTGTGTCACCCGTGATAATCATTTAATTCATTTTGACATTAAGTGTGTCGCCGCGTGAGTAGATTTGTGTGCCAAATTGATAGTAGTGTTGTTAGACTAAAGACAGTTTAAATTTAAGAAGTTTTGCTAACTATTACAAATACTGCGAGTGGGAAATATTGTGTCATGCCTCTGTCCTGGCAACATTCAACCCAAATTTCTTAAGACCACCGCCCATCGCTTGATAGTAAGAAACGCTCGGCATTCTCTACACTGCCGAGCGTATCTAAAGAAGGAAAGATATATGGATGAAAAATTAGCTAATTTGAATGGTTATTAATCGTCTTGTAATGCATCGTAACCCTCTTCATTAGTTCGAATTTTTACTACGTTTTCAACATCATAGACGAATATTTTACCATCACCATAATTGCCTGTAAACAATACGCTTTTAGCCGTGTTTATAACAGCTTTTACAGGCACCTTGCATACTACTATTTCGATCTTAAATTTAGGTAACAAATTGACGTCAACTGGCGCACCACGATAATACTCTGCGTGACCTTTTTGCATTCCAAATCCCATTACATTGGTCACCGTCATACCTGTTATGCCAATATTGTTGAGTGCTGCCTTTAGTTCATCAAATTTGCTTGGATTGGAAACTATGACAACCTTGGTGAATTTATTCTTATCTATACCTTCGTCATCATTGATCGCATCAGCACCACCTGCATTGTTGTATTCTACACTCACACCTGTATCACTTGTTGCGGGTACAGTCGTAATTGCAACACCATCACTTGTAACTGGAGCTGCTGCAAAACCTGCAAAGCTTGTTGCTAGACCATGTTCGGAAATATCCAAACCAGTAATTTCTTCTTCCCTGGATACTCTAAGACCAACTGTCTTCTTAATGAGCATGAATACTCCAAACATTGCAGCACCAACATATGCCATTACTGCAACGACACCGAGTGCTTGCACTCCGAGTGAACGAGCACTACCAGTATAGAAGAGACCTTCGCTTGTGCTAAATAATCCTACTAGAATTGTTCCCACTGCACCACATACACCATGTACCGCAATTGCGCCAACCGGATCATCAACTTTCAGTTTCTTGTCGATGAACTCAACGGCAGGAACTATTATCAATCCAGCTATCAAACCGATGGCGAAAGCTCCGAATGGATCAACTACGTCAGCGCCTGCTGTAATAGCAACTAGACCCGCTAGTGCACCGTTAAACGTCATCGAAACATCAGGTTTCTTGTATTTCACCCAGCTGAAAATCAGCGCTGTAACTGTTGCGGTAGCTGCCGCTAGGTTTGTAGTAACAAACGCAGAAGACATTGTTAATAGGGAGTCATCCTCTGTTGCTGCCGTTGTAGATCCACCATTAAATCCAAACCAACAGAACCATAAGATGAATACACCTAACGCTACTATTGCCATATTGTGACCTAGTATAGCGCGCGGTTTGCCCTTGGAATCGTATTTTCCAATACGAGGGCCTAGGACTAAGGCACCTACAAATGCGGCAACACCACCTACCATATGAACAGCTGTTGAACCAGCAAAATCATGGAAACCTAAGGCTGACAACCAACCGCCACCCCAGATCCAATGTCCGCTTATCGGATAAATAAGAAGTGATATTATACCGCTGTACATTAGATAACTAACGAACTTCGTTCTCTCGGCCATTGCGCCTGATACAATAGTTGCAGCAGTAGCACAGAAAACAGTTTGGAAAATAATGAAAGCCATTGTCGGATAGCCTGCACTATAATCACCTTGTATAAACGGATCGGGTACACCAAGTACTCCGCCCAAATCCTCACCAAACATTATTCCAAATCCGATGATCCAAAAACCGATAGTTCCTATGGCAAAGTCCATTAAGTTCTTCATTAGAATATTACCAGTATTCTTAATACGCGTAAGTCCCGCTTCAACCATCGCAAAACCCGCTTGCATAAAGAAAACTAGTGCCGCAGCTAGTAAGACCCAAATTGTGTCGCTAGATAGATACATATAAACAATTATCTCCTTGTTAGTATTTGATTTTAACACAAAGGCGCGCGAATTCATATCTGAAAAACGCACGCCTTTGTGGTTAATTTTATATTAAATTGTTATGCTAGAACTACTATACTGAGAATAGCAGATCTACATAAGATGGGAATGGCCAATATTTTTCCGCTGTGTTAACTTCTAATTCATCGGCAGCCGCTCTCAATTTGGCCATTGTCGGAATTATCTCAGCTCTGAAATAACGTGCCTCTACTGTTATATCGCCTTTTTCCTCTGCTTCGGTAAGCTTTGATTCTAAAGCCTCAGTTCTTCTATATATTTTGAGTAAGAGATCTGTCAGTTTAGAAATAAGTGTTTTTTCTAGCTCAACTGAAATACCTTTATCAATAACCATTTTTGATTTAGCTGTTTTTGAAAGAACCGATACATAAGCTTCGCCAGCAGGTATTATATTTTTTCGTGCCATATCAATCATCGTCAAGGCTTCAATTTTAACTGTCTTAATATATGTCTCAACGAGAATATCGTAGCGAGACAATACTTCTACTTCAGTTAGAACTTTAAACTTCTTAAACAACTCTATATTCTTTCTGGATTTGAATTCAGGCAGTGAATCGATAGTTGATGTTAAATTTAATAATCCACGCTTTGCGGCTTCTTTAACCCACTCTTCAGTGTACCCATTACCATTATATACAATCCTTCTATGCTTTGCTAGATTTTCTGCTATAATCGATTGGAGTGTTGCGTTGAAATCTTTTGTCTTTTCAAGTGCGTCAGCAAATGTACATAGCGCATCTGCTACAATAGTATTCAAAACAAAGTTTGGGCCTGCTATTGAGAACGCTGAACCAGGCATTCTAAACTCAAATTTATTGCCAGTGAATGCAAATGGTGAAGTTCTATTACGATCTGTATTGTCTTTAGGAATTTTAGGAAGTGATCCTACGCCTATTTCAATATAGCCTTGCTCTTTTTTGTTGTACTTTTTGCTATCAACAATACTATTTACAATATCTGTCAGCACATCGCCTAAGAATACTGATATTATAGCTGGTGGTGCTTCTGCAGCACCCAACCGATGATCATTTCCTGCGCTTGCAACTGAGGCACGTAGCAGATCTTGATAATCGTCTACAGCCTTAAGAACTGCTGTAAGGAATAACATAAATTGAGCATTTTCTTCGGGTGAAGATCCTGGATCTAAGAGATTTATGCCTGTGTCTGTTGAAATTGACCAGTTGTTATGTTTACCGCTACCATTAATACCAGCAAATGGCTTTTCATGCAACAAACACGCTAAACCATGTCTTGGTGCGATTTTTTTCATTAGTTCCATAACTAATTGGTTGTGATCCGTTGCCGTATTTGTTGTGCTATAAATTGGTGCTAACTCGTGCTGTGAAGGTGCTACTTCATTATGCTTTGTTTTAGATAAAATGCCTAACTTCCACAATTCTAAATCGAGATCAGCCATGTAATCCGCTACACGTGATTTGATAGCACCGAAGTAATGATCTTCAAGTTCTTGTCCTCTTGGTGGCTTTGCCCCAAAAAGTGTACGACCTGTGAGTACTAGATCGCGTCTTGCTTCGTATAAGGCTTTGTTTATAAGAAAATATTCTTGCTCAGGGCCAACTGTTGATATTACTGATTTAGCTGTTGTGTTTCCGAACAAACGCAGTATCCTTAGTGCTTGAACATTCAATGCGTCTATAGAACGCAATAGTGGTGTCTTTTTATCTAGTGCCTCACCACCATAAGAACAAAATGCTGTAGGTATGCATAGCGCATTGTCTTTAATAAAGGCAAAAGATGTTGGATCCCAAGCGGTATAACCACGCGCCTCAAAAGTCATACGGATTCCGCCCGAAGGGAAACTAGAAGCGTCAGGTTCGCCTTTGATAAGTTCTTTCCCTGAAAACTCCATTATTATTTTACCCTCTGCTGTGGGCGATATAAAACTGTCGTGCTTTTCGGCAGTAGCACCTGTCATCGGTTGAAACCAATGTGTAAAGTGTGTTACACCCTTGGAAACGGCCCAATCTTTCATGGCATTTGCTATAGAATTTGCAACTTCTAAATCCAATGGTTTACCATCGGCTATTGCTTTTTTTAGTGCTTTGTACGTGTCCTTGGGTAATCGCTCACGCATTACTGCTTCACCAAAAACAAGTTCACCAAACATTTCAGGAATCTTATTCATTCCATTTCTCTCCAAATTTAAAGTTTAAAATAAAAAAGCGCCACGAACCCTAGTTCGTAGCGCCTTTGCTACTTAATAGAGTATATTATATTTATATGCTTAATACCTGTCAAGCAATTTAACCAAGAAATTTAAAATTTTCAAACAACAAAATAAATTTTAGTTTCGAGTGACAATCCAAAAGTTACTTTGACATTTAACAGCTTAATATAATCATGTACTAGACACTATGTCGCATCCGAGTTTACTATTTATAGTGTATAATATGTGTCGCTCTATGAGATAATGAGTGATCCAAATAATCTAAACTAAATCTAAATCTTAGTCTTGCAAAAATTAAAATCTCACATAGAACCGCTTTTAGTGTATGCACACTGGTTAGCGGGCTTATTTAAAAGCGCTTTTTAATAAAGCGTTTTATTGCGCCTTTCGCATGCAAATAGATAGCATACAGGCAAAGAGAGATATACCGTTATCTACTTTTTTATTTCTTTGAGATTTTCTAGAACCACACTCTCATATCTTGGCGCAAGGGGCACACCTCGCATAATAGATGCATCAATTACAGCGGTTAATAGTTCACTCCTTGACATCTGCTTAAATAAATTCATAGCTAAATTACCAGGGATAGCATTAATCTCGTTTAGGTATAAAACATTATCACTTAATAAGTAGTCAAATCTAGCAATACCAAACAATCCGATTTTTTCATATAGTAGCTTAGTGGTTTCTATCAGATGATTTCGGATTTCGGGGTCCAGCGTTGTTTGGCATTTGCGACTAATAGATAATTTATCATTTACTTGAGAAAGATATTTGTCACTAAAAGTTAGAAAATCCGATTGAGACACTGGTTCTTCTATTTCGGATATCATAATATCTCCAGCTAGTTTTACGGCAGCAATATTCAGCTCTACAAAATTGCTAAGTTGTCGCTCATATAAGACTCTATCCCCAAAACATAAGGCTAAATTGGTAGCATCATCTAATTCAGATTGACTATTTGCAACCGTAATGCCTATGCTACTACCCTGTGAGACTGGCTTTACTATTATAGGAAATCCCAACTCCGCTATGATAGACTCTCTATTATATTCTTTTATTCCATTTATAACTAGACCCGCTACGACATTTACACCGATACTTGATGCCACTAATTTCGTTAGCTGCTTATCCATACATATTGCACATGCGCGCACATCTGATGAACTATGAGGTATTCTATGTGTCTGCAAAAACCCCTGCAAAACACCATTTTCACCATCCCCACCATGTGTTGCCAAAAGTGCACAGTCTACCACATTAACTTTTTTTAGTTTGCCACTTCTACAATATGTATAAATGCCATTCTTAATTATTTCAATTTTATCATACAGGGCAGGATTAAAATTAATGTAACTTTTCAACTCGAATAGTTTGCTACCTGTATATGCTATGCCATCTCTTAAATATACTGGCACACACTTATAACCTTTTGAAGGCATAGATCGCATCACCATCACTGCCGATATTATTGAAATATCATGCTCCGATGTGTTGCCACCATATACTACTAATATTGTCTTTTTCATAAATGATCTCCTGATTTTAAACCGCTATGGCAAATCGTTTTGGATTAACAACGTATCGCCTTGCTCTAATATATTAGGCAGATTTTCTACTGCCTCCTTAAACGCACTATATCTGTATATTTTGCCTGTAAATCCAGTTTCATCTAACCCATCAAACATTAAACTTGCGTTTTTACCAACTAAAATTACAATATCCGCCACACTTGCAATATGCATGCCAAGTTTTCGATTAGCGCTCTTAGTTAATTTACCCATTTCTATTATACCTTGTGTAAATACAACCCTCCTCCCCGAAAACAATCTCAGTGTTTCTAGAGCAAAATTTGCACCAACTACATTTGCATTGTAGGAATCATCTATAACTGTAATGCCTTTTGAGTTTTTTAGTATTTCGAGCCTATGTGCTATTGGTCTAATTTCAGAAATAGCTATAGCAATGTCACTCTCACATACCCCTAACTTCTTAGCGATGGTAGCACACATTAATATGTTAACTACATTATGCCTGCCGAGTAACTTAGTGTTTGCGGCAATTTTATCGCCTAGTCCTATGATCTCGAATGTGCTCCCAGCTGTTGATAATTTCAAATTTCTTGCATACACATCCAACATGGTCGAGGTTCCTACAATCGATTTTGCGCCATAGAAATTAGAACACATTCGCGTTGCACCTTCATCATCACCATTGAATACTACAAAACCAGTTGTCGGAATAGCTTCAGTTAACTCTCTTTTTGTATTGTATATCTTATCTATATTACCAAATTCACTTAAATGTTGACATCCAACACCCGTTATTATCGCATACTCAGGGCGCATTATGTCACAGAGTTTCTTAACGTCACCTTGCCGTCTTGCCCCCATTTCTGCTATTATAACTTCTTCATCTCCAGTCATTTTTTTAACGCTAAGACACATTCCCATCGGTGTGTTATAATTTTCGGGTGTTGAAAATACCTTGTATTTTTTTGAAAGCATCGTTGCTAGTATGTTTTTGCAACTTGTCTTACCATAGCTTCCCGTTATACCAATCCTTACCGCTTTTATCCCACTCAATTTGATTTTAGTCCGCTTTATATACTTCTCATTGTTCAATAATTCAAACGGCATCAATGCTGCATTCACAATGACTACTATTACTGGTGCAAAAATTACAGTGCTCACTTGTAATATACGTAGCGCCCACAATGTGTCCACAAGGACCAGCATAGTAATATGCAAGAGTGCTATTAATGTAATTAGAGAAATGTATACTCTAAATCCTCGGTGTGTAAACTTGAATCGAGTGCGCATCTTAGCATAACAGATGACTTTATATGCTATGATTGATAATAACAGAAATAGCGTTACTGGATACATCACAGCAAGCGACATAAAAGTTAGCATTACTATTGCTATGCCTATAATAACTAGTGCTAATGCCTCTATAACATCCTTTAGCGAATATGGAATTATGTGTAGACTCTTACCCTTTCTATACCCGTTTAATTGTATTTTTGTCAACATCTCAGCACCAGCTAGAATAGTTGCAACAACAAATACAACACTAACAACTGATTCAATCATCATCATACTCCCCACCAATAAATTCCTTGATTGCTGCCACCACTTCATTTGGTGACTCAATATGACAAAAATGTCCTGTGCCATGTATAACCTTTACACATGATTTTTTTATACGCTTATTAATCCGCTTTATCATGTAGTAGGGTATATCGGAATCTTTATCGCCATGGATAATCAATGTTGGAGTTATAATCTTTTTTATATTTCTATCAAGGTGTTCGTTTACAATATTGACAAACGTTTTACGCATAACACCAGTTGTAGCAATATAATCTTTCGATCCGAGTTTATTTGATTTGTAATTTAATTTCTTTAACGTTTTGTATGTTAAAATGCGCACTATGTATTTAATGTTTCTATGTGGTCTCATGCCCGATGGATTAATTAGCACTATCTTGTCCAACATCCTAGCATAATGAATTGCTAGATACATCGCAACGCGACCACCAAATGAATGTCCTACTAAAACCACCCTTGGCATCTTGTATTTAAAAATTATATCAACTATCGCCTTAGCATAGTCACAAAGAAAAAGTGGCGCTTCAGGGTGCGGGGTTTTGCCAAAGCCATACATATCAAGTGTAGTTACTCTTAATTCACCCTCTAGCGCTTTTTTTAATCCCAATAAACTATTTCCATCACATCCCCAACCATGTAGGAATATAACATCATGACCGCGCCCCGACTGTGTATGACATATTAAATTTATCGCGCTCTTCCCCCATTAAATATGCACCCATAGTATAAGACAATGCCTTCCTTTACCATAATAATTAGGACGCTTGCCTTGCTCGACAAATCCCGCTTTTTTGTACATGGCAATCGCATTAACGTTATCTTCTTCCACTTCAAGCGTAGCCGAATCAATTTTTAGCTGACGCATTTTACTTAGTAGCATGTTAAGTATCGTGCTTCCTATCTTCAGTCTGCGACATTCATTGACTACAGCTATATTCATGATATGCCCTTCATTTAATATTTGTGAAAATCCACCATAACCTATTATTCGATCGCCCTCGGTGCAGACGATATAATGCTTAGAATCATCTTGCAATTCGTCTAACATCATTTGTCTAGACCAAGCCAAACTCAGAAATATATCGCTATTTATTGATGCTATTTGTGTGACATCGTTAGCACACATTGGACGCAAAATATAATTGTTCATTTGTCAGCCGATGATTTTCCTACATAAAACGGTATAATTTGTGGAACGAATATCTTGTTGTTATACTTTTGATAAAATGTTGTTATGGTTTTTTCTAGGTTAAATGCAGTTTTGTATCTTGCATTTTCAAACCTATCTAAATCACTTCTATTAATTTCAAAATATTCTATACTGCTATCTTGCTTTCGTGCACCATAAAAATGATTAAGTTTGGAATTGAGCAATGCCACACCTGAGGTGGTGTCTATAAGCTCAATTTCTAGCGATGTCATCTCAACGCGCTTTGATCCAACAGATGCCAGAGCGTTTGCAGTAGCCACACCTATTCTAATTCCAGTGAATGAACCAGGTCCTACAACACTTGCTATTACATCAAGATCATCTACAGTTATTTGAGCTTCTTTGAGCAGTTGACTAATTGTCGGCATTATCGTGGACGTATGTCGCCGCGAGGACTCATCATCGACATGCGAAAATATGCGGTCACTACTTAATACTACTACTGCTAATTTCGTGTCAGTTGCGTCTATTATCAATGCGTTCAAAGTCTAACCCATCCACCGTGAAGATTCTGTCACCACTATCGGTGACAGTTATATTTATGTCTATTATTTTTGCGTCTATGTCATTCAATTTGTTCCATTCTATAACGGTGATTGAATCACTAACTAAACAATCTTCAATTCCTAATTCAAGCAATTCAACACTGTCTTCAATCCTATACATATCAATATGGTATAATTTAAATCTTAACCCGTTATATTCTTTGACTATATTGAATGTTGGACTATTCACTCTATCTCCTACACCTAAAGCTAATGCTAACCCTTGCGTAAAAGTCGTCTTCCCTGCTCCGAGTCCGCCATTAAGTGCAATCACTTCACCGCCATTTAAAAACTGGGCTACTAGAGAAGCTAGCTTTTTTGTCTGGATGGCACTAACAGTTTTAAAAATTATCATAGATGTAGTATGCCCGATAAACGCTTGTATAACATGTACGTAATTGCACCCGTTAACACCGTCTTCATTACATTGAACGCTAGGCCATATACAAACGCGAACTCTACACGCACATCCATTATATACGGTGATATCATTTTTGCATAAAATGGAACAATGAGGAAATAATTTGAAAGTGACGATACTATCGCATTGCAAATAACGCCTACCCCTAACCCAATCAAAGCACCCTTTTTAGTTTTGTTGTATTTGTATATAATAGATGCAGGCAAAACAAATGCTATGGACACAATGAAATTGCTCAGCTCACCTACACCAGCCGATTGACTCGGATTAACAAAAAATTTAATTAGAACTTTAATGCATTCAATAGCTACGCCAGCGACAGGCCCCAGTGCAAAACCACCTAAAAGGCTAGGGATGGTAGCAAAGTCAAATTGCAACACGTTAAATGGCGGTGGAAATATTGGAATTCTAATAAACAAATACAATACCGAAGAGAGTGCTGCTAGTATCGCAATCTTAACTAAATACGCAGTCGCTCGTCTTTTATTATTCTTTTCTTTCATTTTTTCACACTTAAGCCCAAAGCTTTTCTAAATCAAAAAACTTTCTGGTCGTAGACACAAAAACATGAACAATCACTGAACCATAATCCATTACGCACCAACGACCATCTTCTCTGCCCTCTTTTCGCAAAGGCTCTATGCCATCTTCTGAAAGTTTCTCTTCGACATGATCAGTTAGCGCTCGCACATGTTGTACGTTTGCACCTGTTGCAATGATGAAATAATCACCTATTATTGTTTTCTCAGATACGTCTATCGTCTCAATATCTCTAGCATCCTTACTATCAAGTATTTCTGCTATCTTTGTTACTAAATCTTTAGAATTCACTAAATATCTCTCCTTGGGCTACTTTTTTGCCCGACTCTGATTCCTATAATAATTATATGTTGCCATTGTAAGTTTATCAATTGGCAAACCCTTTCCCGAAATGTATGCGACTGATCGCTCCAACAATTTCAAGAATCCATATTGAAAGTCAATTTTCAACAAGCCTCTAATGTCATTGATGCCTAGAAAATCGCGACTCGGTTCTAGTTTGTCTGCTACATAAATCAATTTCCCTAATGGTGTCATATCAGGTCGACCTGTAGTATGATATTCTATTGCATCTAATATGTCTGCGTCATCTATGCCATATTCACTCTGAGCGACTGTTTTGCCATCATATTGGTGGATGACTTTTGAAGATTTCGTTGGGTATTCAGATTTTAGTGGTTTCATCTCCTTAGCACAGTCATGCAAAAGAGCAGCAAGAAACACTTTTCTAAATCCGAGTCTTAG
>JAITLB010000215.1 GCA_031278175.1 Christensenellaceae bacterium | reverse complement strand
CCACTCAAATAAAGATACCGCGTCCCAGAAATTTTAGTATTACTTGTATCATATTCATTAGAAAAAATGTAATATGCTGTCATCTTTTCTAATATGGAATTTAGCGATGTTCCATATGTAATTTTACTAATCACTTCCCAACTATTTGTGCCAGTAGTAATATCATCGCTTATAACCAACTTGCCTTTGTTTATAGTTATCTGGTTACGAGTGAGAGCTCCTGATTTAGACTTGTAGTTTGTTGCGTCATTTGGCGTAAATGTAAATGCAAAATTATCTGCGTTAGTTAGATTATACTCAGGTTTATATGTAGGATTTGTCCATGTAAATGTGCCTGTAACTGTTGTTGAACCCAGTGTAACAGTATATTTGCTAAAATAATCGGTTGCTACATCATTAAGTGACTGTCCATAATTCATGACAAGCGCTACATTTGTAAATGTGGGGTCAGCTTTGGTAATCAAGAAACGTCTCTCTGCCGTTCGTCCAACTTGTTCGCCTGTAGTATTATGCGTTAGTATGGCATAATGATAGTAGTAGGTGTCTGTTTGTGTTATTGCATCTTTATGCGTGACAGTACTACCCGTAGAGTCCCAATTGCCTGCTGAACCCAGTTTATAATAATTCGTTGCTGTATATCCCGAAGGTGCCGTCACTTGTGGTCCTTGTGGTAATCCGTTATATATAAACGTTTCGTAATTATTCGAAATAGGAATTGAAGTAAAATTTGCAACATACGATAAACTTGCAATGCTCGAGGATATTAGATTGGGTGTTTTTACTGCAAGCGCTAAATACGTGGGTGTTGAAGATAATTCTGTGGTATTACCACTCCAACCAGTAAAATAATAGTCAAGCTTTGGTGTAGCACTGCCACGTGCTACCGTAAGCATCGATTTAATTTTGCCACTTTCGATTCCTGTAGATGATACTTCACCAAAACTAGTATTATTTGATGTAATGCTAATGCTGGGCAGAGTATATGTCGGTGTTAGGGTTGCAATTACACTGTGAAAATATATTCCTTGCTTATTAGTAGCTTTTGAGCTCGCATTAGTCCTACCAGAAATTATACTATAAAGTTTAACAGTGAAACCATCTTTGTAATCTGTTACACTAATATTTATATCCCTCTCGTATGATGTATTAACACTACTAGTATGCTTAGCAATTATTGTATTTGTGCCAAAGATAGTAAGCTGAGTACTTCCAGTTCCTTTTGTAAACGTAGCAAGATCGCCATACCAAAGCTCATACCCTACGGATAAGTGCAAATTTAATTTAGCGACACGCCCATTTTCCATTGCAACTTTCATCGCATCACTAAAAGTAATATTAAGATTAACAGTATAGTCATGCTCAAACGTTGTAAATGTTTGTTGCATCATATCTATCTCACCAGTACCAGTGTTGCTTGCTGGAGTAATCCACTCTTGTACTGGGTTACTATCTAGTTTGGTTTCATCTACACATACACCAAATTCTTTAGAGTAAGTTGTAGATCCACCTTTAACTTCTCTTGTTGCTCCTTGTGCAACTAGTGGTCTCTCGTTATTATCAATACCAAAGTTTTTAGATATTTCATCAATAGTAGTGCTGATGCTCTGTTGCGCAATTAATAACACAAATGAAAAAGTTAACACCACTAACATTCCAGCAAGTAAAAATTTAAACAAATTAACTGGAGATTCAAATCGTTTTTTAATTTCATTTATACTTAAAAAGCTTTTCATACGGCAACCTCACTAAGTCGCAATAGGCAGAATGCCTAAACCTAGAAAGACCAGCTAAATACAACACTGACCAATCTTTTTACTGTTATGACATGCAAATTATCAATCAAATTTTACACAGAATCAACCCAATTTTGTTGCCTGATATAACCCGATTTTACTACATAATTCAGCCGAAAATTTGACAATGAAATATTGGTTATTTATCGCCAAAATTTCTGGCCAGATTATAACTTTTTGGCTATTAATTGTCAATATTAAAATTGTAATTTAATGCTACAATAATCGGAAAATTTGCCAAAATCATCATAATTTTCAACTAAAAGCGTTTGTTGCTTTTATATTGCAAAATAAATGTTTCGAAAAAGCAAACAAGTGTTCACTTTTATTATTTTCTGCTCGATAAAACACTCAAAACACACAAATTCAGATATAAGTTTAACTTGCGTGAATAAAAAACATAGATTAGCACGAGTATAAGTTTAAGGATGTAATTTAACATAATGCTCTTAGGTGTGATGTTTTTGTTTGCAACAAATTATCATCAATATAATAAACATATATTTTGAATTTGTATTGCTAAGACACTTACTACACGTTTATATAAAATGGAATTATAAATGTAACTAATTCAAGCTTGCTACAATTGGGTTATTTCTATAGAATCTATCGTAGTTATATAACCGATTGTCTGCTTGATGTTTAAATTTTGCTCACCTTAATAACCACAAAACTAGGTAATGCAAATTTCACTTGTTTCTATGCCTCAAAATTTTAAAGATTAAAATTTACACATATGTTACTTTAAATTATTTAATCAGGCATTTTAAATTGCATTTTAAAGCACTTTTGTAATTTAATCTATGAATTTATCCACCCCCGGCTATATAATCCCATAAGAGTGGCAAATTTGTTTTATGCTGATGAAATTATAAAGTAATTTATAATGTAATCTAAGTATACATTGCTACATTAAGTATTAAGTGCGCGCAAGTTTTAATGGCATACATTGATTGATTAAATGAGATCGTGGTAATTGACTATAATACTAGTGAAAAAAATTTAGTGTTGCTTATTATTCTATACTTAATACTAAAAGTATGCTTAAGATCTAATGAGAG
>JAITLB010000184.1 GCA_031278175.1 Christensenellaceae bacterium | reverse complement strand
CAAAAATATACTATTGTGATCCATATGCGTCATATCAAAAACCACATGTCGAGAGAAATCATTCGATTATCAGACAAGTGATCCCTAAAACTGAGAACATTGGAAAATATACGCAATATGATATCGATAAAATGATGTCACATATCAATTCTTATGCTCACGATTCTCTACAATGAAAAACACCTTACCAGGTTTTTGTTTGTTCTATGGCGAACCGACTGCAAAAGCACTAGGGATGTTCCCAGTTTCTCCCAGTGACGGTTGTCTAAGACCAGGTCTTATAAAAAGAGAATAATATATTTTTCTTTTAAAGAAAATAGAAAGAACAAATACCAAGTTGGTAAAAATGAATGCCCATCCTTTTTTTAATTCTTTTTTGTGTTTTATCGACTCTTTCTATTGAGTTAAACATCGACTAGGTTTTTGCTTTTTAGGTAAGAAACGCTCTACGCGGTAGTTTCAAAGTGGGGGCAATTATTGCAGAATAATTACATTCAGAGCTGGTAGTTATTTTTAAAAATTTCTATCATGAGCTCCTTTTAGTGTTGCCATTTTCCCAAGAAAAGTCTGCATTTAGGATTAAAAAACGTGCCTAAAACATATAATTTCGCAATAATATATTTTTTTTATGATAAAAACCAGGGAATTTGCTTGCATTTCGTTTTTGGGGTCCTGACTGGAAGTCACTTTGTCATTTTACAGATTTATCAAGGTCTGCAACCATGTGCGGCGGCACCCTGTATATGCGGCAAATTTCGTTGAGCTGAAACTTCCTTGTTTCTAAAAATTGTGCTTCGTTCGGCGGAATACTGACCCGTTTGAAAGCAGGACCTTCTTCCAAAATCGCCACTTTGCCTGCATTGCTCGTCCCATGGTACAAAGAGTTCCATGATTCACGGATTCTTTTCGGGTCTTTAAGCACTCCCGGATGCTCTAACACACCCGCAGGATTTGCACCGTTCGCAAAAAACTTGCTACTGGATTCTTCAGCAGCAAGCCCTAAACCAACGGCGTTTTTCGCCATCGCAATCGGACTGTATCCGATAAGTCCGTCAAATCCTAATCCCGCAATGTGTAATACATCATTCTTTTTTAGGATATATTCCTGCCCGTCTTTACGATAAATGTAATAAATATCACCCTTATCGCTTCTCTCTGCTTTCATACGGTCGGGCATCAACGGATACAACTCCAATATCCGTCCTCTGCCGTCACGGATGATTTGTGCATAAGCATTGCCCCACAATAGCAGATGGCTGACAATCGTTTCTCTAAATATAAAGCTCGTCATTTCGTCGTTCGGTTCTGAATGCAACAAAAAATACAAATCGTGGTCTGCTGCTTTTTCTTTGCCCGCTTCGGTCGTCCGATAAGTATGGAACGGCAGGCTTGCGATTGTTTCGGATATAATTCTTACGCAAGCGTAAACCACACTCGTCTGCATCGCCGTTCGTTCATTCACCGCCTTTCCGCTGAGTGATTGTCCGAACAAAAACTCGGCAGTGCGTCCGGGATCATTCTTCGGCTTATCTCTCGCTCTGTTAAAAATTCTGCTAAATAACCCCACCGGTATCCTCCTTTTTTTGAGCGTGAAAAAACCGCACTCATTTTTGAATGCGGTCAATTGCTTTTTATATTTACTTATAAATAGTTAGATATTAAAACAAATCAAAACTTATATTCTTACAATCCCTCGCCCCGTAAAATACCGTCACGACAGTAGCGGTTTTCGCTTCTTCGTCTATTAAATACAATGCAATGTACTTCTTTACAACAACTTTTCGAATTCCTAGTGCTTTAAGTTCCGGTATTTGTGAATGCGGGTATTTCTTTGGCATATCTTCAAGCCCGATGAGCGCGTTGCTTATTTCATCAATCATGTTTTCTGCTGCCGTCGGGTTTTGAAGTTCGTAATTAATATAGTCGAAAATATCGTCCAAATCCCGTTCGGCTTGCGGCATGAGTTTAAGCGTATATTTGCTATTTGACATGCTTTGCCCTCAATTTTACCAACGTTTCCTTACCGTCTAAAAGGAGAGCGCCGTCTTCAACTTCCTGCATTGCGGCTTGAACCTTAGAAACAATGTCTGCCCGGGCAAAACGTTCCTCGTATGCTTTCATACTCATAACAACCAAATCACCGTACCCGTTTTTAGTCACAAAAACAGGTTCATTACTGCTGTTGCACAGTTCGGATATCTCCGTAGTCTTTCTTAAATCCCTTATGGGTATAATTTGCGCCATTTTACACCTCCGATATATTATATTCTATCGTGCCCTAATTGTATCATAATTATGCTGCGATGTCAATTCTTTTTCAAAATTTTCCTTGTCTTCAAACAATTATGAGACCTCTCTCATCATAAACGGAATCTCCGCCGCTGCCGTTTCGCATTGCACGGTCAAGCGCCATAATAAGGGCAACCGCACCATCGATTCTTTCTGTAGATTTTTCTTTGTCGGGCTTAATATTCCCTGCGGGATTGGTGCGGATAAATATGTTGTCGGCCATCCATCTGAGTGCTTCATGACCGCCATGTGCATTCTTGCCTTCGAGTGTCAGCTTCATCAATTCTTTTGTCGCTGGACTCATATCCTTAAACCCCTGTCCGAACGGCACAAGAGTAAAACCTTCATCCGTCAAATTCTGTATGACCTGCGTTGCGTTCCATCTGTCAACGGCAATTTCTCTTATTTCGCATTTACACGATAACTCCATTATGAATCGTTCTATAAACCCGTAATGCACCACATTGCCCTCGGTGCTGAACACTAAACCTTTCTTTTCCCATACATCGTAGGGTACATGGTCACGCCGCGTCCGAAGTTCGATTGTATCTTCCGGTATCCAAAAGAATGGCAATACTGTATACACTTCTTCATCGTCTGTCGGCGGGAACACAAGTACAAATGCAGTGACGTCCGTTGTGCTGGACAGGTCTAATCCGCCGTAACAGTGCCGCCCCTTTAATCTTTCCGCATCTACGGGCGACTTGCATAAATCCCATTTATCCATAGGCATCCATCTGACCGCCTGCTTAACCCATTGATTTAAGCGCAGTTGTCGAAACAAATTCTCTTCCACAGGATTATCTTTAGCGGATAAAAATGCCGATCTTAACTTTGATACATCTACCGTTATTCCAAGACTGGGATTTGCTTTATGTGAATAGTACCCCCAAAAGTGGACACCAATCGTAATTAATAGACCCACAAAAGTGGACGCTTGGTGTAGCGATGAAGCCAAAAAGTAGACAGTAGCATGAAATTTAGTGTATAATATGTCTACAAATTCGGGTTTCTCGTTACATAGGAGGTATCTATGGCAGGACAGCGCGGTGGCGCACGCCCTGGCGCGGGCAGGAAGAAGCGGATTACTTACACCGATTTAAGTAACGTAAACCTTCACGCGCCGATTTCACCGAGCAACGAACATTCCTCGTTTACGAAGGATCAAATGGAGATTCTTTCTCAATCGCCCCACGTTGTAAACGTAACGAAAAATACCGTGTCTTACACGCACATATTTAAGGAGTTGTTTTTGAGACGGTATAAGCAGGGCATAAGACCCGATAAAATATTCCGCGACTTTGGCATCGAACCGCAAATAGTAGGCAAGAACCGCTGGGGGCTTGTGACCGCTTTAAGATTAAATTGTATATAAGTTTTCTCTTGAAATCTAAATTGCAATTTTAGTGTTTTTTTATCATCTTAAGGCAACCTCAATGTGTAGAATAGTAGTCCTATTGCAATAGTAGAAATCCTTAACACAACTAATCTAGACTATAGTAGTAATGTTTGCGGCATTGATTTTATCAGGTTAAACTATTTATCAAGACTGAACTCTAGTGAAATTTTTCGATTGCAACATGATGTCATTCTCAAGCAGTCTTAAGTTTGTTGATATCTATTTGTATACCACTTTAATATATAATTTATCTCATCGTCCGTTAATTTATATAATTTAAATATTTCATTTTCTGTTAGTCTCTTATCCTCGCCTGTTTTAATTGGTATTTTAAAAATTTCAACATATTGATTAGATAGACGATAACCATTCTCACCATATTGAGGCACACTTTTGTCTACCCAAAAAGCGAAGAGTTTTGAATTTAGTATAGAAAGTAGATATTCTCTATTTTTGCCTAAACGTGACAAGAATGCCATGCTATCTAAAATAAACATACCCTCTTTTGTCGCGCAAAAAGTGGGTTGGTGTGTTATTCTTTGCCAACAGATTACAGATTCTTTTAAGTCGTCAATATATGTTATGGAAATTTGCAATTCAAACCACTTATAATTTGACTTAGACCTTGCGCCTTTGTCGCCTGTTTGTTTTAATTTGTCATAACCAAAATTTAATAGATGCTCCTTTATGCTAGGAAAATCGTCTATGTTGTATTTTCTTGATGGATCCATTACAATTATGTACAAACCTGCCCATTGATAAGAATAACGCATAATATCCCTACCTCTTAAAACAGGATGAATGATTGTAGCTGATTTTGGGTGTCCATCAATCAATTTGTCACGTGTTGGTTGATCGATAATGAAAGCATCATTGCAACCTGTTTTAATGCCATAATTAATCTTAATATTCCAATCCTTTAATGGTGTACCTGTTGAATCAATTTTCCTTATTATATCTTGTTCCATTGAGTCAAGTATTGTCCAAATATCGCCTTCTTCAAAATTCATTTCTATATTATTCGATTTTATGTACTGAACAATAGATGACATGCTTTGATTGTTAAATATAACTGATTTAGTTTTATGGGCATTTTTAGTATTTTGCAGTGTTATTATATTAGTGTCCACCGTGGCACTTTTAAATCGTTGTGATCCCAAATCTATTAGTGTAATTGGATTTGTATATTTAACGAAAAAGTCTCTTAGGACTTGACCATAGCCAGCTCGCATCCATTTATTACTAGTAATATATGTTAAGAATCCATTTTTATTAAGTAATTCAAATCCACGTTCGTAAAAAAGACAATAAAGATCACCACGCCCAACATATGTTTTATATTCAGGTTTAGTTTTACTTCCTATTATTGCTAATATAGTATTTGGATTAATATCTTCTAAATGCACATATGGTGGATTTGCTATAACTATATCAAAGCCATCGATGCCTAGCGAGTATGCTGGATGAAACCAATCGGTTTTTTCATTATCAAATGGATTCCATTTTGACAACTGATCATAGCGTTTCCCTGGAGCGTTTAGATAGTTTGTCTTTATGCTATCTAACATCTTTTTCTGTATTTGTTTGAAATCTGCTTTTAACTGATTCCGCATTTTTTCATCAGCACCAAAATATTCATCTCTTATTTGCTTTAACTGGTCCATATCATCTTGAACTTCAAAAAAATCAATTTGCCGACCTGAATCGAGTCGGACTAATGTATTTACAACAGCAAATTTGAAATCAAGATTGGGTAGCGGTAATATTCCTCTATTTGGCTCACTATCTTGTATTTTCTCGTGGATAATCAACGACAAAAAGCATCGAAGTCGCGCTATTTCAACTGCGATTGGTTGAATATCAACACCATATATTGAATTTTGTAGAACACTCAGTTTTCTAATGTAATCGAGCGCGTTAACATCCACTTTAGCCTTTAACTCGCTCTTAAGCGCGTATGGAATGTTTTTGCATACCTTGTTAATCCACTTTTTTGCATCAGGATCTAACTCATGAAGAATATATACAACCTTTTGAAGAACACCTATAGGGAATGCACCAGATCCACATGCAGGATCAAGTAATGTCAATGTGTATAGACTATCGATAATAGCATCTGTCTCTTCAACAGTTAAGGAGTTATCAATATCACTATCACTTACAGTATAATTGATTAAATTCTCCAACTTAGTGTCTTTAATATTAGTCTTGGATTTTATGTATTCTTGAATCGTGCTATCTACCATGTAATCTACAATTTCTCTTGGTGTATAAAAAGAACCTGTTTGCTTTTTTGCACTTTCACCTGTATCAGGATTAATCTC
>JAITLB010000135.1 GCA_031278175.1 Christensenellaceae bacterium | reverse complement strand
CTTGCGTTCATTAGAGCGCGGAGGTCGTATAGTGCTAGCGTTACTTCTTATAGCAAGCATCTGACCACAACTAATTTTAGAAAAGACGCGCAGGACTAGTCCTTAAATTATAGATTTAGCATTTAGCACGAATTAGTAGTAATAGTCAAAGCACTTAATTTGCTAGTCTACAAACTACCAACAATGAAACCTTAAAAGCTTTGTATATTATATATTAAAGCAGGTCAAAAATCAAGTTATGTAAACGCGTGGTATAAAACATATCACCTAAATGAATTTTGATGGCAGGATATGTGTAAATGTGGACGAGAGTGCCCAAATAAATTTTGATTTAAGATCGACAGTTAGTCGGTAGCTTGTATATTTCAGGTCACTAATTTAGATCTAGAAAGGACTTAAAGTGTCTTTGCAAATTTGTTTTTTTGCGATGCTAGTTAAGATCTTGCGTTGCATAATTTTAGTGCTGACTTCATAGTAAACTGGTAGATTCTCATAAATGCTATTCAAAGCTAGTAAAGCAGGCAAATTTTAAGCACTCACCTTACTAAATTTGCGGTGTTGTCGATATATAAAAAATTAGAATCTAGTTGAATTATGCAATATTTGCATATTAAAATTGTGCTGAGAAAAAATTTATTATTGCAGAGAATAATATTATATGTTAAAATATGCACTCACATTTTGAAATTCAAAATCAAGCATAAACCAAATGAAAACAAAAAGGAAGCTTAATAATGAGTTTGATAACGCAAAAAATATCTGATGTGTTTACTGATGTGCGTGCGCATTGGAAGAAACCAGCACCTAAGAAGTATATACCATACAAGGAAATGGCAAATTACTCTATCGCTGGAATAGGTTACAATTTAGTCGCGCTGCTTACGACCTATTTGGGTTTAGGTGCGACAAACACCTTTGTTGGTTCGATTATAGGAATAAGACCGACGCATTTACAGACCATGAATGTTGTAATGGCTGTAATAGGCGCGGTGTTCTCTATAGTGAGAGGCACAATAGTGGATAACACGAAAACGCGGTGGGGAAAATTTAGACCATATATATTGTTTTTTGGTTTTCCTGTAATAGCAATCGATGTGCTATTTGTCTTTTTGCCGTTTAACACTTTCAGTTATACTCAAAAAATATTTCAGATTATGCTGGTTAGTTTAGGACACGGATTATTAGCACCGTTCTTTACTGACACTTATGGCGATTTGAAATCGATAATGTCGCCTAACACTGATGAGCGGACGATGCTAATTACGGTGCAATCGATAATTATGTCGCTAGCGCCGACTCTTACGAACTTTTTCGTGCCTGTATTCGTCAGTCTAATCCCTGGAGGGTACACTAACGTGACAACGTATAGATGGGTTATCGCGCCTGTCGCTGTTGTCGGTGTATTCTTTACGCTCTTTGCTGCGTTTGGATGTAAGGAGCGTACGGTTATTGCAAAGCAATACAAACCAAAGATTCGATTGTGGAAAGGCATAGCAGAGATATATAAAAACAAATATTTCTGGGTGAAGAACTTCCATAACTGGCTAGGGTTTTTAGAAGGCGCTTTCGGAGCGCTGTTTGGATGGATGTTCATCTACTACTTGCAGGATATGGTGATGATGGGTGTCGTGCAGACCATCAACGGGATAGCAGGTGGAGTGTGTATGGTGATAACGCCCTGGGTCTTACGCAAGATGGGCAATCGGCGTATGTTGCTCATGGTTAATATCTTAAACGTGCTGTTTGTGACATTGATGGCGCTGACGTTCAAGTTGCCGCTGATCTATTTCATTTTCAACTGGTTAAATACTTTCTGTGGTATGTTCTATATTGTAGGCGATCCTGTTATGCATGCTGAGGTTAAAGATTACCAACAATATCTATCAGGGCAAAGAATGGATTTTATGTTCGGATCGGCTCAAGTTATAGGGACGGCTATAGGTATAGCCTCAGGTTACGTCATACCTGGAGTATACGAGGCAATGGGACTTACAACCAACTATGACGTATTATTTGATCCTACTGTGCGGAACGCGATGTTTAGGGTGCTATGTTATCTGTCGATAATCGGTTCAATTTTCAATCTGTTACCATTATTCTTCTATGATTTAACGGCAATCAAGCATCGCAATATTATAAAAATACTCAAGTTGCGTGCGCTGTTCGAAGATTACGTGACAGAAAATGGTGTAATAGCACCAGATATAATTAAAAACAATGTCGAGCTAGTTGAAGAGGCTAAAAGGTACGTTAACCTTGAAAAACCCGATTTAAAGAAAACCAGAAGAGACGCGATCGAATCGCTTAAGATAAGCGCAACGACACGCGAGGAAAGGAAAGAAAAAAGGGCAAATATAAAGCAGGCATTGGGGAATATAACAAAAGCCAAGGATCTCTACGATGAGATTGACTCGGCGCATTTGGTTTTAAAGGAATTAAACAAATTCTCATCTAGAGAATTTGAGGAACAAATAGTGTTAGCTAATGCTACAGTTGCACTAGGTTTAGACGGGTTGTTAGCCGAGTCAAAGGATATTCTAGAAAAAGCTAGGGCGATAAAAGTTACGCCAGTTAAGGTGCGGCTTGCTGCAGAAAGTCTATCTGTAAGGGATAGGGAGTCTCGCGCTAAAATTGCTAAGATACTGAGCGAATATAACGAAGAAAAGCGCATGAGAGCGCATCAAGTTAGACGCGCCCGCGATATATTGAGGATGCAAAAAGTTGCTCCGAAATTATTCCCTGATGGCATTATAGTCCCCGATCCCAATAAATTGAAGATAGCGCGAGCAATGGATGCGACAACTAAAGAGGATCGACTAATAAAACACAAGGCGATTAAAGTTGCGGAAAAGGAATTGGATCGTTATCATCGCGTAGCCGAAGTTTTAGTTGATGCTGAGCGACTGATCGCGCAAAAAGAGGCATATTTAGCATACGATGAGATAGCAAAAGGTTATGACATTGCATGTATAGCCGTAGAGGAAGAAATAAAACGCAACGAAGAAATAGAAGCTCAGAAAAAAGCTGAAAAAAGAGCTGAGCTTGATAGAATCAGGCAAGAGCGATTTGAGAAATTATCACCTGAGAAGCAGACTATAGTTCTAGAGAAGCGTGCTATCAAAGAAAAAAAGCAACAAGAAAAGCAAAATAGAATAGAAGCACTTAAGCGGGACAAATCTGACGGAGACGACTCAAACAATGCTAGCGGATCTCAAGACAATGCCGATTTTAATGACGTAGAAAATAGAAGTGAAAACACTAGCAAAGAGTCCAGCGAAGTCGATGTTAAAAACAATGAGGAGAAATAGCAACATGAAAAAAATGATAGTTGTAACCGTCATAATAGTGCTAGGTGCTAGCATTGCAATCAGCTTAGTCGGGTGTTCAGGCACACCTATAAGCGAAGATGATGCATGGCAACGTCTTCAAGAAGGCATTACCAATTCTCTAAAAGCTGAGTTGTTTTATTGGAAAGATTTTACAAACGACTCTGGTTCGAATCCAGCCTTTGAAAAGAAATATTTAGAGCGCATCATCAATGTATACGGAATAGTGGAAGAAAGCAAAACCGATGTTTGGACACCAGTAAAAAATGTTAATGGAGAAATAGACTCTTTTACAATTTTTGTAAGAGAGAACACCCAAAATAGTAGCAATCTTTATGAAACTATAATGATTAAAAGACTACATGTAGGACAATCGAAACCTAACAATGGTGATAGCAAGTCATACATCTTTAGAGAAACACTAACAACTGATATAGCCGATTCGAGCAGGGAGTACAACAGGACAAAAGAAGAGCTTGACGTGTATAGTTATTATAACAGTGAAGAATTTGCGCAGTATAAATTAGATGTCATGTTAAAAGAGATTATAAGGTTAAAAAAAGAGGACCTTATATACGATTTTAAAAATGGTAGCAAAAAAGGTGGTGCTAAATCTAATGGTGTTGTAACAACGCTGACATTTAAAGTGAGTGAGTCTTATACAAATGCCTATAAAGAAGAGTTCGGAGAGCCGTCTCGTTTCGATGGTTCGGATTGGGTCGTGCTTGAAATTACGGCAAATAGAATTGCACAAATTCTAGTCGTTGAAAGACAGGATTCGACTAATCCATTGCTGAGAACAGAAACAGAACCATACAAACTAAACATCACTTATTTGGGTCCCAAAATTAGAATGCCTAAGTATGATAAAAATGAATGGTGGGACGATACTCTGGCATAATTACTTCGCATTTTTGTATCTTCAAGTATTAACCAGTTGGAGGCATGTGAAATCTAACTGGTTAATCGAAGGCGAAAGTTGTATAAATCCCGAATGAAATATGCTAACTTGTCCGTCAAAAATTAA
>JAITLB010000112.1 GCA_031278175.1 Christensenellaceae bacterium | reverse complement strand
TACCGCAATAATATCGGTTGGTTCTATAATTAGCGCACTAATAAGTCTTACGCTGATACCATGTTCGCTACGTTTCAATTTTAATACAAAAAAGACTAAAGTATAGTAATAATCATTTTACTCTGCTACTTGCATCTAAAGCACTATCCCTCGATTTTGCGTCTTCGTATTGCCATATTATCATATTAATCGCTTGTTTTAATTAACTAAAACTCTAAATATAAAGGTAAGTATTCCAGGCGCAACATTCATTTAATACTAAGTAGCATGTATTTCAGACCAGCTAAAATGTTGGTGACCATACAACTTGCGCAAGTAACAAAAACGCACGCTTAACATCTACATTCATAGGACAACTCGGATTGCATATCCATTGCCGCTAATATTATAGAATTTGCATAGCTAAAAAGTGAAAATATTTAAAAATTCATGCTTTTTGATAACTAAAATCACTTATTTCCGCTTTTAAAAAAATTTTTTAAAAAAATTATGCTTTTAGTATTTACATATCCGACCAATTGTGATATCATTATATATATAATCTGATTATATAGTTAATATAATTGAGTATTGACGAGGTGATTTCATGGCAGTAAGTAGCGATATCCTAAGAGGACACACCGACACCATCATATTAAGAATTCTCAGCTTTAAAGATAGTTATGGTTACGAGATCACGAAGCAAATAATTGAGGCTGGAGAAGGGATAATAGATGTCAAAGACGCGACCATCTACACAGCGTTTCGACGCATGGAACAAGATGGATTAATTACTACATATTGGGGCGACGGAATGAGCGGCGCAAGGAGGAAGTACTATCGGATCACGCAATCTGGAATTAAATTGTATGAAGAAAAAAAGTCCGAGTGGAGGGAACTTTCACGACTACTTAATAATTTGATATTAGGCATGACCTATTAATAGTTAAAATTAAATTTCTTAATAAGGAGCAACTTATATGTTAATCGATAGATTTAAAAATTATATTGAAAAAGAGACACAAACATTACCCGACACTAAAGCTGTTGCCGATTTCAAAGCAGAATTATTAGACACTTTAATGTCACGCGCAGAAGATATTAAACAATCCAATCCAGATGCGTCCGATGCCGAAATTTACACACAATGCATTGGAAATCTTGGTGATTACTCTGAAACTCTACGCTCATTATCCAAAAACCCAATAGATTACGTGCGCGATACGCGGTTATGGCGAAAATTGCTGTATTGTGGTCTGTTTTCATTGCTAGCCGTAATAATATATATTACAGTAGCATATACCACCGATGAATGGGGACTAACTGCAATAATTATTTTTGCTACATTAGGTATTGCCTTATTAATATACCTAGCAGCACCACTATTTAAGCGCGGAATCAAAGTTAAAAACAATTTCGTAACGGCACTTATCATATCAGGGCTTTCACTCATAGCAATCGTAGCACTATACTGTGGTCTGTCTTTTGGAATCGATTCTGGATGGGCCGCTTCGGATAGAGCATGGTCACTATTCCCGTTCATCTCTCCTATATCATTTCTCACATTTGCATATTATTCAAAACGCTATGGTAAAGTTAAAATATCTGAGCGCTTGAAAATACCATTTGTAATGTCACTATCAGTTGCAATCTATTTATTAGTAGCTACAATTCTTGATGAGTTTCATCCATACTGGATTATAGTACTAGCAGGAGCCGCTGCCTCTATTGCCCTAGTGATCAAAAAAATGGATTCACGCATAGAAAACCGAAAACAATAGGTACGCTTAGATGATCTCTCTAATGGGTTTTGTTTATCACAATTAATATCATAAAATATCCTAGATCACTCTAGAACAGTGTTAGTCTCGTGCTACAAAGCAAATAATTGTCTCACTAGCACGAGACTATGTATTCATTTTTTTCCACTACAAGCGAAAGAGTTGTTATTTGTGGCATGTCTGTGTAACCTGAAACCTTACAAACTGCATTTGATACATACAAGTTAATCTAGTGTTAAACGATTTAGTTAAATTACTTTAAATTGTCCATGCTTTGATTTACATTCAGATTTTACACCCGCAGACTTTTGTTGCATCACGTGTAGCGTAGAAATTCAATGTGTATGGCAATAGTTGCTAAATGCATATATATTTTAACTTACAACTAATCTGTAGCATTTGACAACTCTACATATAACACCACGACCGTTCACCACTTGTTTTCGACACAATGTAGAATCAACCCCCACTTTCATTTTTTAGTTTTGTGTCTGATTGGTTTTTGCATCATCTTTGCTACTTGCACGATATGATTTTTAGTTTTAATATATATACCTAATTCTCTTATTTTCTCATGCACTAAAATCACCAAAATTATTGATAAAATGCCAAATCTATATCACTTCAAATATATAAAAGAAGCAATTCACTATAATTATACTGACATTTCTTGTGTCGCTAAATGCGCGAACACCACACTTTAAGACGCAATATAAAACCTGTCAAATCACCCAAATATTTGTTAAAAATACAACTTTATTTGTTATTTAGCAACAAAATGCTTGATTTGTTCAGACCTCAATGCTATAATTACTCAAGTTCGCATTTGAACAAATTACAATGTTTATCGTATCATTAAAATAAAAATTAAGAGGTTAAGTATGAACGACGACAAAAAATACATTACGTATGAAGTTAGTGAAGATCTTAATGCAAGATTAATAGCAGAAATCACACGAGTAAAAATTCTCATGAAAATGAAAAATAGTGAAATTGCTGATATGTTGGGAAAAACAAGACAAGCTTATTCATCTATGTTACTCAATGGTCTTACCAAAATAGGAACTATAGAAGCAATAGCTAATAGCATGGGATGCAGATTAGATATAAAATTCGTTAGAAAAACTTAATTTGAGTCAACTTTCCATTTTGCAGTTCAATATCAAATTGATCATATGCTTGTTTGCTAGTCACCATAAACTACCGCTTGAATATATATTACTTAGGAAAAAGGATTGAAAAAACGTAGAGGGTACTATTTAACTAGTACTCTCAACTAAATGAATTAGCGCATTTTATATTTTGAATTGCAGACATTTGAACTTAGTTATCATAATTACTGGCACTTAGCATCAATCTACTGACTTTGTAGATGGTTAATCCGATTTTTTAATTTAAGTTGCTATTTAGTTTTAATTTTGAATCCCTACTAGATGCAACAAACTTCTTTAACATCTCTTTTTCTATGCCCACAGTTTAATTGAATTAAAGTTATATAAACTCTGCAATAAAACGTTCAGCCTACTTTTTGCGCCCTTTTCTAACAATATGGAAATTCTCTAGCACGGTCGCATAAATGGATAATTGCAAGATGTTTAACTACATTTATAGTAGTAATGCTACAAAAGATTGTCTAATACATCAGCATATTTAGTCTAGTATTAAAGTTAAAACTAAAATCTTGTTTGTCATATGCTAGTTTATATATTTACCATTTAACTGTCTTGCTATAGACTTAGCAGCACTTCTACCAGCACCCATTGCAGAAATAACTGTAGCGGCACCTGTGACGGCATCTCCTCCGGCATAAACACCAGGTAAATTAGTGATATTATTTTGATCTACTAAAACCCTGCCTACACTATCTGTAACCAAATCACTAAAGCATTCTTTAACGATAGGATTAGGATTAGTACCAATTGCCACTATGACTAAGTCGCACTCAATCTCGTAGTCAGTATTTTCTATTATTTCAAAACTTCTGCGACCGCGAACATCCATTTCAGACAATTTGCATTTTTTTAATATAGCACCTCTTACATTACCATTATCATCTGAGAGTAATTTAACTGGGATGCTTAAAATACTTATAATAACACCCTCTATTTCAGCTTGTTCAACTTCTTCTACGCGGGCGGGTATTTCATCTTTAGTGCGTCTATACGCTAACACAACAGACTTTGACCCAAGACGCATAGCGGTTCTAGCCGAATCGAATGCTACATTGCCACCACCAATAACCAGGACATTTCGCGCTCTCATGATTGGAGTATCGCTTTCATCTAGATACGCTTTCATTAGATTTACGCGCGTTAAGTATTCGTTTGCGGAATAAACTCCATTCAGATTCTCACCTTCAATATCCATAAAATTGGGCAACCCTGCGCCAGTTCCTATAAAAACAGCGTCAAAGCGTTTTCGCAAATCACTGAACGATATTGACCGACCTATAAGAGTATTAATTTCAAATTTGACACCTAGGCTCACTAGCGACTTGATTTCAGCATCCACCAAGCGCTTAGGTAATCGAAATTCTGGGATACCGTATATTAGAACACCGCCTAATGCATGCAATGCTTCAAATACGACCACTTTATATCCATTCTGTATACATTCGCAAGCACATGTAAGAGACGCGGGTCCTGACCCAATTATCGCAACACTTCCATGCCCCGCCTTCAGTGTATTCGCACCTACTGCAGCACAATATATCCCGTTATCGATTGCGTAATCGCCAAGAAAACGCTCAAGACAACCAATTGCTACTGCTGAACCATTTTTGCCTCTGACGCACAGTTTTTCACACTGCTCACTTTGTGGGCATACCCTACCACAAACAGCGGGTAATGCATTAGTAGCTTTTACTACTTGCACAGCGCTATCAAAATTCGAATCAGCGATCTTTGATATGAACAAAGGGATGTTGACACCAACTGGACAACCTTGTCTACATGGTGCGCTTTTGCAATTAAGGCATCTCTTTGCCTCATTTATCGCCACATCCTTGTCATATGTAAGTGTTGTTTCTTTAAATGTGTGTTGCCTCTCTATCATAGAAATTTCAAGCAATTTGTTACGTGGTGTGCCTTTCATAATCCTCTCAACTTACAGTAGTGCTCTTTTTCTAGAGCATTAAACCTTTTGCTTCTAAATATAACTTCATTCCAATCAACTAAATGCCCATCAAATTCTGGACCATGCACGCATGAGTATTTTACTTGTCCACCAATCGTCACTCTACAACACCCACACATTCCTGTACCATCTAGCATTATTGAATTAAGACTAACAATGGTTTTGATGTTAAATCTTTTTGTAATTTCGCATACAGCTCGCATCATCGGTGGAGGCCCCACGGCAAATACAAGGTCATAATGACTTTGATTAGCATTCAATAATTCACCTATTTTATCCGTGACAAAGCCCTTAATGCCTACACTTCCATCATCGCTTGTAATGTATAAGTAGTCGCTAAGAATTTTTATTTCATTACTGTATACTAACATTTGACTGTTTCTAACACCTAATATGACATCAAACTTGCAATCTTTCGAATTCAGAACTTTTGCTTGCGGGTATATTACGGCTACACCTATGCCACCAGCAACTAACAGTATTCTAGAGTAGTTTTTTAAATCCGTAGCCTCACCAAATGGACCTGCTAGATCTAATATATCATCACCTGCATTCTTAAGGGATAATTTGTATGTGCTGACCCCAACAGTTTGAACTAGTATGGTGACACTCCCTTTTAACCTGTCAAAGTCACAAATTGTAAATGGAACACGCTCACCATTTTCGTCTACTCTGAGCATTACAAACTGCCCTGGTGCGGCACTGCTTGCGATAACTGGTGCGTAGATAACATATTCGATAACTTCGGGAGCACAAACACGCTTTGCGATTATTTGATACATCTTTTAACTCCTTATAGATTATATATAGAACATCTCCCCACTCTCAGTGGCGGCATCAATTACATCTTGTAGAGTAATTTTAGATAATGATTCATATAATGCTTTGTCTAATGCAAGTAACACCTTTTTGTCAATCGCCCTATAGATATATGCAAATGCTTCATTTTGTGGACATAATTCTCTGTCATCTGCTAGCATCGCTTCAGTGACTTTTAATATCTCCCAAATTGTAATGCTCGAAGGCGATTTGTTTAATTTGTATCCGCCACGAGTGCCTCTAATGGAGGTAATTAACCCTGTGTTCCTTATATCTTGAATGACCTGTTCTAGATATAATTTAGAGATATTCAATTTGAAAGCTATATCACTAGCAGTTTGAACATCGTTGATTTTTTCTGCTAAGCAGACCATGAATGCTAACCCGTATCGGCTCTTCGTAGAAATTTTCATCTAAACCTCACTACGTATCTATTTTATATTAAAATTGCGAAAAACGCAACACGACTACGAATGAGTTAGAGAATTTTCAATTTTATCTTCTGTGAGCGTATCAAAACTGGCGCGTCTCTCGCGATATCTATACAAATTGATTTAGAAACTTAACTGTTGTAATGTCGCAAAATGCGTCAGTCTAAATGACTAATGCCCGTCTATCTAACCATCCCAAATTAAAAATATCTTTGTTGCTTACCAATAATTGCTAATTGCAATAACCACAAAAAGCATTTTACTGTTTTAAGGCTCTAGTCCTTAGCGGACTAGTATAACACATATACTAATCGCTTGTGTCTATTTTCTTGCAAGCAAATCTTCATTTTAAACTGCTAGTTTATACTTAAGCATTACCATTAAAATAATAACATGCTTGAATTCAACAATCCTTTATATACTGCCTGACTACCACTATCGCTGCCAATCGTTTTTGATATCGTAGTTATATTAAATCCAGCATTTAAATAACTTGTCAATACCGAAGTGATTACGCTAACGTTCTGTGCATTTGGCCTGAATAGAATTATATCGCCACGCTGAACGTCATTTGTGGCATTTGCATATATTGCATTCAAATTCGTGCTTTGTCTGTCAGTGATGTTTTTAGATCCGATGATTATTTTATACCCGCATTCCGCAGTCGCTCTTAATAGACAGTCATCAACAGATCCATTTGGGGGCGAGTATAGACTGGGTTTAGTGCCACAAATTTTTTCAATTATTCGCTCTGTTACAATTATTTCATCTAAGTAATATTGCAAACTAATAGTTGCATGTTTTAAGTTACCAAATCCTACACTCCCGATTTCATGACCGTCACTAAAAATCTGGTGTACCATTTCACTATTGACAGATGCCCAGCTTCCTGTGATGAAAAAAGTTGTTTTCACCTGCTTTGCATTGAAAATGCGCAAAGCAGTAGCGACATCCTCACTACCATCGCAAACCATGATCGCTAGTGTTATAGCTTGACTATTAGTGTTTCCAGTGTAATATATGTTTTTATTTAATTCACCAGAACTATATATATGACTATACGAGCTTGCAAAAAATAACGCTAAAACTATTAAAACAATAACGCAGTTAGCACAGAAATGCACTATGAATGACTCGCTTTTTAATTTAACCATTACTACAATATATGCTTAATAGTCAAGAGTATTTAATTCTAAAGACTAAATAGTGTCAAAACAGGTCTTTCTCTTTATAATTTGCTTGGCACGTTTTTAATTCGCAAGTGCATATTAAAAAAGCGCAGTTTTAGTAACTGTTATATTACTCAAAGTCTACAATTTCAAGGACATCAATAGTCTAAAAGAAAGCGCTCATCTCTTGCATTAGTGTTAGAGTGTAAAGTCTAACATAGTTAACGCACGTCATCGTTTTTAAGTGTTAGCATTGTTTAGAGTAAAGCAATTTATTTTGTAAGACAACCGTGACATTCAAGACAATAGAGTGACTCTATTAAAATCGCGACATTTCACTTGTGGTCTTTTTGTTAAATGCACTCTGGATGCGCTGAAATAATTTTGCCTTGTGATTATCTTTTAATGTGACTAGTCTAAATAGAGTAAAAAGAAGGCATTTAAAATAACAACATTTTGTGATATAATAAAGGTCACTGAAAATAACTCTTTCAAAAACCATCAACACATGTTTTTGAATGTTCTAAGTTTTAAATTAATTAACTTATTCGGATCCAATAGTTCAAGTGACAGGTTTAATACATGGACGACAAGAGCCGACCGGCAAGGTAGCAAAAAATGATAATCACTCATTTCAATGGCAAAAAAATTCGATACGTAAAACAAGTTAACGATGAATGCTTGTTTCTTGTACGTGACGCTGTATCTGCACTTGTAGATACGAAAGATGCCACTGACAACTTACATGAGAGTGTCAAAAAACGCGGATCACAAGTATTTGGGCAATATGTACAACAAGACATAATGCCCGCAAATGGGAATATTTGTGCAACGGATACTCTAGGATTTAGCGATCTCTTAGCACTCTTGAAAACAATCAAAGGTGCTAAAAAACGAGACTTGCGCAAATTGGAAGCTTTTCTCAATAATATTGTATACTCTAAATCATCTTACATTTTAAAACATAAAAATATCTCGGTTGTAGAAATCGAAATTAACGATGGTGGTGAAATGCTTTCATATACAGGCATTATCAACGAACCACATTTACCAGTTGGCACAATGAGAAAAAATATATTTAACTTTTACGCGCTCAGCGAATGGTGGCGGGGGCGCACAATTCCAGTTAGTCGCAGGAGACTAAAAGATTTCCTTGATCAACTAGGTCTATATTTCCCTCAACAATTACTCACAAAAAGTCTTGGGCTTTCATTGTCCGACCAATACTGGATTTGTCCAACTAACATAAACATTAGATGGGAAGACGTTAACTTCTTTCAAAATCCTTTTTCAGAAGATTTGGGAAATATTTTATTGGATGAGGTTGAATTCGAGCGCGGAAAAGAAATCGATCTTATGACACCCGATAATACTTGTGACGGGTTATTAACAAAGAAATGGGCAATTATTGACGGCAAACGTTATTTAATGAAAGGGAGCAATAGACCGTTTAAGCAAGAAGTTGCTAACGAAATTCTTGCAAGCTTAATTTGCGAAAGACTTGGTATTCCACATGTCAAGTACGATGTAGTTTTTGTTAACGAAGAAGCATACAGTATTTGCGAAGATTTTATATCCGAGAAAACAGAACTTGTACCAGCTTGGTATATAAAAAAGCTGATTGAAAGTGACAACAGTGTAGTTGATTATGAGTGCTTTTTGTCCAAAGTAGAAGAACTAGGGATAAGCGATATTCGTCTTCGCATGGATCAAATGCTGACACTGGATTTTCTCATAGCAAATGTTGATAGACATTATAACAACTTTGGGTTGTTGCGCGATGCGGAAAATTTGGAGTATATTTCATTTGCGCCGATATATGATAGTGGAAATTCAATGTGGTGCATGGAGTCTGAAGTAGCAATAAGCGGTATGGATGATACTATCAAAAGCAAACCATTTAAAAATAAGCATATAAATCAAATAGTATTGGTGAAAGATTTTTCATGGTTAAACCTTGACGCGCTGGATGGGATCGAAATTGAGTTTCTGGAAATTCTAAACAATACGATTATTGATGGATCAAGCTCGTTGACACGAAACCTCCTGCTCACAGAGGCGCTAACAACCCGAGTGAAAATGCTTAAGGGGATTATTGCTAAACAAATCAACTTGCAATTTCCAGGTTAAATTCATCGTTCATCGTGAAATTTTTATCTTGATTTGCAGTTTTGCTCGGCAAATGCAATAAAATTATATCAATAATAGCTTAAGTATTGAAATTTAGATGTCATTTGTAGTATTATATTTAGAACGGCGCAAAATTAAGCCGTAATTTCATTGAAGGAGAACTCTATGGCAGTTTATCAACAGGATAAAATCAGGAACGTAGCTCTCATCGGTCACAGTGGAGAGGGCAAAACGTCTCTGTTAGAGGCGATTTTATACAAGACAAAGGCGACAGATAGATTAGGTCGCGTTGACGAAGGAACTTCAGTTTCCGATTTTGATCAAGAGGAAATAGCACGCAAAATATCTATCAGCTTGTCAATGGCGTATACAACATACGGTGATTATAAAATTAATATCCTGGATGTGCCTGGTTTTTTTGATTTCGAAGGTGAAATGATCGCAGCATTGACAGTAGCGGATGCTGCTATAGTTGTGACCACAGCATCAGGGAATGTCTCTGTTGGTGCGGAAAAAGCATTAGACTATTGTATATCAAAGAAAATCCCAGTTGCACTATTTATAAATGGCATCAACAAAGAAAATTCTGATTTTGAAAAGACGCTAGGATCTTTTAGCGAAAAGTACGCAGGAAAAACTATACCAATAGAAATACCTATACTTGATGGTTTTAAGTCGGTTGGATATGTCAATATTTTGGAAAATCTTGCGTATGCCACAGGCGGCAGTCCTTCTACAATACCAGATGCCCTAGTAGAGCGGTGCAGTGCTGCTTGCGAAACTATTTCAGAAATAGCAGCAGAAGCGTCAGAAGAACTGATGGAGAAGTTCTTTGGCGGCGATAAATTGACTGACGCTGAAATAAAGAGCGGAGTCGCTACCAGATTTGCGTCAGCTGAAATTATTCCTGTAATGAGCGGTGTTGTTGTAAATCCAGTTGAGATCGGCGATCTCCTTAAATATTTAATAGAAGTGTTTCCTGATCCGACAAAAGCGCGCGGGCTAAAATATGATAATGGAACTAAGACCATGCAAGTATCAAACGGCAAATTCGCAGCGCAAATTTTTAAATCTATTGTCGATCCCTTTGTTGGAAAACTTTTGTTCTTTAAAATAATTCGAGGCAAAATCTCAGTAGGTGATGTAATCTTGAATTCAAATAGAGACGAAACAGAAAAGGCGGTTGCTTTAAGCATCTTGCGCGGTAAAAAGCAAGATATCGTTGACACCCTTTATGCAGGTGATATCGGTGCACTAGCTAAACTTACATACTCTTCTACAGGCGACACGCTATGCGACACGCAAGAGCGAATAGTCTTTGATCCGATTGATTTTCCACACCCGTCTATATCACTTGCAGTAACAGCCGCTGAAAAAGGTGCAGAGGAGAAAGTTATAGCTGGATTTACCAAGCTAATGGACGAGGATTCAACTTTCAAACTTGAAAAGAATCTCGAAACAAACGAAATGTTGCTAAGCGGTCTAGGCGAGACGCAATTGGATATCCTATGTAAGAAATTAAAAAATAAATTTAAGGTATCTGCTGTTCTCAATCCACCTAGAATAGCCTATCGAGAAACAATCAAAAAGACGGTAGAACAACAAGGCAAGCACAAAAAGCAGTCGGGTGGTCATGGACAATATGGAGATGTCCATATTCGTTTTGAACCGTTATATGAAGGTGAATTTGAGTTTGCTGACGAAATTGTCGGGGGTGTGGTACCTAAATCGTATATTCCAGCTGTAGAAAAAGGCTTGCGCGAATCAATCTCTCATGGTGTGTTAGCTGGTTATCCTGTACACGGACTGAAAGCAACACTGTTCTTTGGTAGTTACCATGATGTTGATTCAAATGAATTATCCTTTAAAATGGCAACGGGTATAGCGTATAGAGAAGGACTTCCAAAAGCTAATCCTGTATTGCTAGAGCCAATTATGACGATTAAAATTAGCGTCCCTGATTCGTATATGGGCGATATAATGGGTGATCTAAGTAAGCGACGCGGTCGCATCCTAGGCACCGATTCTGTCGACGGTAGAACTATAGTTACAGGTGAAGCACCACAATCAGAACTAGCTAAATATGCTACTGATTTGCGTTCTATGACACAAGGTAGAGGCAAATTCTCGACCACGTTTTCCCGTTATGAAGAAGTGCCAGCTCTTTTATCAGCTAAAATTGTAGAAGAATACAAAAAATCTCAAGCTAGTTAATTTGCAAGTTATTTATCTCCTATTTATTGCGGCATACTAGACTAATTAATAGTCTAGTATGTTGCATGTAAAGAACCGAGATGCACCTGGTGACACTTAGCGGGGATTGTTAACATAGTACCATGCTGTTTTCTTGCGTTCATTTATTCTAATATTTTTCATGTGTTGCGCATTATTTAGCACTCCTAGCCCTATATTGTTGCGTTTTTTATGTCTATATGCTATACTTAAGGCAATTCATATGATGTCACTAACAGTCTTTATTTTGATTTTATGTGAGCAAATTGCAAAGTTTGCGCATAACTTTAAATTTGACACCGCTATACAAACCTAGTTTTCACAAGCATAGCGCAAATAAGTAGTGGCACGAAAATTATAGAGCAAACAAATATGTCTAAAAAATCGAATGTACATGTTGATAATAATAAATATACTGCAATTATAGCTTCAATTGCAAACGCGGCAGCAGAAAAGACCGAAGGAATTTCACGTGAATTGGTGTCTGGTTCTGGCGCAAATCAATCTACATTCACAACTGGCAACAGGAATGTAATGGTTTATATTGACTCTGCCAATTGCGTTAAAATAGATATGTATGTAAATATCACATATGGATATAGTGTGCCTGATGTTGGTGCTAAATTGCAAGAGAAAATTAAGAATGATGTTGAGGAAACCACACGATTCAAGGTGCAGAAAATAAATTTGCACGTTTCGGGTGTTAATTTTAATTAATATGTTAAGTAGGAAAAAAGCGCGAGATGCTGTTTATAAACTCATTTATGAGTTTCTGTTTTTAAAACGTCCCAACGATAGAACACTATCAATATTCACTAGCGTTGATATGTTGCAATCTGAATGCGATTTCATAAAGACCACTTATCAAGGTATAATTGAGCACTATAGCGAAATTATCGATATACTAAAAGCTAGGGTATCAAATTTTTCAATTGATCGTGTGTACAAACTTGATTTGGCAGCCCTTATAATAGGCACTTATGAAATGCTCTATGTTGTAGACATACCACATTCGGTATCTATTAATGAAGCAGTGGAATTAGTCAAGCTGTATTCAACAGAGAAAAGCGGAGTGTTTGTTAATGGTGTTCTAGCCGCCGTACATAAAGGTTTGTTAAACACTATCGAGACAAGCGCTGTAGTTTCTCAAAGCACTGACCAATAGAGGAAATATGGAATTGTTAGATGGGAAGTACTGGTCTAATGCAATATTAGACGAAATCAAATCGGAATTAGCAGACATCAAGGGAAAGATTTCTCCCGATATCGGGTTAGCTGTTATTGTTGTAGGTGATGATCCTGCTAGTAAAGTATACGTTAAAAATAAAATATCGGCTTGTGAAAAAGTTGGTATCACTTCAAAATTATATACTTTCCCGACCGAATATACACAAACGGAGTTAATCTCATTAATACAAAAATTAAACAAAGATAGTAACACTGCTGGCATTTTAGTTCAATTACCATTACCAAAACAAATATCTGAAAAAGCTATACTTGAAACTATCTCACCACAAAAAGATGTCGATGGCTTTAGCCCTTATCAAGTAGGGCTACTTTCTATAGGCGAAAAATCGCTCGTGCCCTGTACCCCTAAAGGCATTATGGTGCTACTTAAAAAGTATAATATACCTATTTGCGGCGCGCATGCTGTCGTAATTGGCAGATCTAACATTGTAGGCAAACCCATATCCAACTTGCTCATCCAAGAAAACGCTACGGTAACAATTTGCCATACTAAAACGCGAAATCTTACTGATATCACCCTAACAGCGGATATCATCATTGTCGCAACAGGTAAACCCAAATTGCTCACTGCTGATATGGTTAAAGATGGTAGCATCGTAGTCGATGTTGGTATCAATCGCATTAACGGCAAACTACAAGGTGATGTTGATTTTGAAGCCGTTAAAGATAAATGCTCGTATATTACACCCGTTCCTGGAGGTGTAGGACCTATGACGATAGCGATGCTCATGTCAAATACTCTAGAGGCATATAAAAGACAAAATGGAATCAGTTAATATTAAATGCATCTCTGTAACTGAGCTTAATAACATCATCAAAAGCACTGTTAACTCACTGCAAAATGTAATACCAATGGTGTTAGGTGAAGTGTCTAGCGCTAAGATGAGCGGTGATAATTTTTATTTTACGCTTAAAGATGATTCTTCGTCAATGTCTATGGCTTGTTTTAGTTTGAATAGAGTTGGTTTTGTTAATAGTGTTACATATCATAACGGTCAACAGGTGCGCACAAAATATATACCGAAAGTTGGCGATAAAGTGATTGTACAAGGCAAACCCGATGTATATGCAAAAACAGGAAATCTTTCATTCATAGTCACTAATATTTTCCCGCATGGTGACGGCGACATGCATCAAAAGCTTGCTGCACTTAAGGAAAAATTAGAAAAATTAGGATATTTTTCACCCGAGCACAAAAAAATTATACCTAAATTCCCGTTTTCAGTCGGTGTCGTTACAAGTCGCACAGGTGCAGTAATCAAGGACATTTGCGAGACTATCCGAGCAGTAAACAATGTCATCGAAATCACCGTAGTTGATGCACTAGTTCAAGGACAATATGCCGTTGATTCGTTATGTTCTGCTTTGCGAGCAGCTGATAATCAACATTTTGATGTAATTATATTAGCAAGAGGTGGAGGGTCTGTCGAGGATCTGATGCCATTTAACGATGAAAAACTAGCACTTGAAATTTTCAATTTAAAAACACCTATAATTTCAGCGATCGGGCATGCGTCGGATATGCCAATCTGTAATTTTGTGGCTGATGTTTATGCCGAGACACCAACAGCTGCTGCTAAATTGATAGCTTTTAATGTTCATGAACTCAAGCTGAGCCTCGCTTCAGACTTGGAAATATCCTATGATCGGATCAAAAAAACATTAACAGATATTATGACAAAGACGGTCTTGAAAGTGACGCAGACAGCACAGTTGTGTAATGACAAACTTGGATTCCAGCAATCTAAAATCAAAGAGAAACTTTTAAACTCATATGAGTGGGTACTAGCATATACTCAACATTCACAAAGTTTGCTTGAAAATTTGAAAACACAATTGATTGAAAACGATCCAAATACCACGCTTAAACGCGGTTATTTCCGAATTGAGCGCGATAAAAAGCCCGTTGCTAGTATTTCCGAGCTTGAAATTGGACAAACTATTTCACTATACGGGCATGACGGTTGTGTAGATTCGGAAGTGAAAAAGATTATATTAAACTCAAACCAATAGAGGCATATAACATGGAAGATAAAAACTCACTAACATTTGAACAAAAACTTTCAAATTTTGATAAGATAGTTGCAACGATTAGAACTGGTGGACTCTCTTTTGCCACTAGTCTAGAATTGTACGAAGAGGCACTAAAGGTAGCAGAAGAATGTTTTTGTGATCTTGCAGATAAAAAGACCAAGCTTAAAGAACTTAAAATCCAAACCGACAAGATAGTTAACTTTGAAGAGGACAACTGATTTATGCATCAATTTGAGTGCTACTTTAACGGGATACTAAGTGATGTTAAGGGCGAAGTAAACCCCGTCCTCCATTGCGCAATCACTTATGCCGCCTGCAGTGGCGGTAAAAGAGTGCGCCCTAAATTGATGCTAATGATGTCCGAAATAGTCGGTGTAAGTGTCGATGTTATTTTGCCATATGCCGCCGCTCTAGAACTCATTCACACTTATTCACTAATTCATGATGATTTGCCAGCCATGGATAACGATGACATTAGGCGAGGATTGCCGACGGTGCACAAAGTATTTGGTGATGCCGTTGCACTTTTAGCAGGTGACGCGCTACTAAATTTTGCTTACGAAACTTTGTTCCATCGAATAGAGCCGACCAGGAGTGCTATTTTAGCTGCAACAAAGTTATCCGAGGCTGCTGGGATGAAAAACATGGTGTCTGGACAAGCGACAGAATTTGTCGCTCAAACGCAAGATCTCAATGGATTGTTTGACATTTATAGGAAAAAGACAGGTGCATTAATTGCTGTAGCGTTCACTATACCCTGCATATTAGCCGATTTGCCTCCGTCCACGCTACAAACTTTCGAGAAAATCGGCAATTTAGTCGGTCTTATATTCCAACTTGTCGATGATTTAATTGACACAAACACAACTGATGAAAACGAAATAACAGCAGTCACTATTATAGGTTGTCAACGCACAAAAGATATTATTTCAGCTAAGACTAACGTACTTATCTCTCTTTTGCGTGACGCGCCATATGATTGCACGATGCTGACAAATTATCTACTCGAGTTATCTAATCGTTGTATTTGAGAGTGCCATCGCAAACATTTAAATCGATACTTTTATTCTTCAAAAAATTGTGCTTCAATTCTTGTACTAGTTTGAAGCATATTTAGTAAATAATGTAGATGAGCGTTAAACAAAATCATTTGACCGCTAACTTTGTGCTACCTTTGATTTTCGATTGCCGCTAATTTATTCCCTCAAATATCGCGGCGAGGTTGATCGTAGTTAACACCATTAATTGCCGCTAACTATATCCTGCCCCAGTGTAGCGTGTCAAATTCGCTTAATCTTGCAAGGTTTTGCCGATATTTCAAATTTTAATTAGCACCTTAAACCCGAAGTGTGAAAGTATCGTTAGTAGCATAAATCTATATTGCTATGTCTTTTAATATTAATAAATGACTAATGTTGTCAAACATTTGATTATTCAAACTCAAACAAGCATTAATGTCACTCTTTTCTTGCAAATTTTGCAATTTTAAAGTATAATCTTTATATCGATGGCGCAGTATTCTAGTCAGGATTGTAACGATTGAAGACGGGGTTAAAATACCGTCAAAGAGCATATCGATGAAGTTCCTTGTGCTGGCTTGGTTTGCCCAAAACTGGGTTGGTGCTGGGAGTTAAGGTTTTTGGGCGTCACGTAATGGCATACGCGAGCCGTCCCAACTACCGCGGAGACCCGACTCGGTGGAGATTATCTACTGACCGGGGATAAACCTGCAATGCGGTAAGAAATGGCTGTGTGCAGTGTAGCTTGCCTTGCGCGGGATGTGCGGATAGACGTAATCGAGGAACGATCACACGCGAACGATCGAAACTTGTGGTTTTGAAACTCATTACTGCAAAAGAGGATAGGTTGTTTCAATTCTGTTAAAGAAATTTTCTAGGCTGTATAAGGAATGGCGGGGATTATAGTGTGCTCTCAGTGGCGATTCGGTTATGTCCCGAGTAATCAGGCATTACAACATTCAAAGGGAAACCGCCTGCACGGCGACGACAGGTATGTTGTAGGGAAATCCTACCGAACCTATGACGCAAGGTTTACCCGCTTCTCCGCCATCGTAGTTTTGGGTTTTTAACTGCGTATTTGACAATGCCAAATACAAATCAAATATCCCTTGAACCTAATTTAACGCGCTTTATGGATATCAATTGAAACATAGATTACCTTTAAAAAAAGATGAAATTGTAAACGATTCACAAGACACCAAGGACACTACAAACACTACTGCCCGAAAACGTGATGGTGACAAGCGATCCTCAAAGAAAACAACTATTTGGATAATCAAAATTGTAATCGTTACTTTTATATTATCTTGTGCATTTTCATATATTTCGGAACTTACAGCAACGTATGCGCATTTGCTCGTCTCTTTTGCATTGATCCTAGTCCTCATTAGCGTCAACATATTATTTGATGCTATAGCCGTTGCAACGACTTCTTGTGAACTAGCACCATTACTTTCAATGGCATCACGCAAAGTCAAAGGTGGAAAAGTCGCCGTTAAGCTAGTGAAAAATTCGGAACGCGTCAGTAGCATTTGTGCCGATGTCATCGGTGATATATGTGGCATAATCAGTGGCGCATGCTCAGCTGCAATATTACTAAAAACGACAAATCCCGCAGACCAAAACGACAAAATGATGTTTTGGTTAAGCATACTCTGTTCAGGCATTGTTGCAGCATTTACCGTTGGCGGCAAAGCCATATTTAAGGAAATAGCTGTAAAGAAATCAAAAGAGGTAGTAATGCTAGTAGCAAAATTAATCACTCCGTTTTTTAAATCCAAATAACATGCGATTAGATATTTATCTTAGTGTATTTGGACTTGCTCGTTCAAGAACCAATGCCAGTAATTTAATTAAAATGGGACTGGTCAACGTAAATGATGTCCCTGAATTTAAGACCGCTCGCGAAATATGCGCAAGTGACTCGGTCAGTGTCGCAACAAGTAATAATTTTGCCTCACTGGGCGGAATTAAACTCCAAAAGGCTCTTGAGTACTTCTCAATCAATGTAGAAAATAAAATTGCAATTGATATAGGTGCTTCTAACGGCGGATTCACCGATGTGCTACTTAAAGCAGGGATCGCAAAAGTATATGCTGTAGACGTATCCAAGTGCGCACTGCCACCTGAGATCAAGAATGATAGTCGTGTGTTTGTTAAAGACAGTCTAAACGCAAGGTATATTGAATTTGAAGATATCGGCATTAAAGCGGATATTGTAACTGTTGACGTTTCGTTTATCTCGCTTAAATTAATATTGCCAGTTCTTTTGCAATTTTTGAAACATGATTCTATTATAATAACTCTCATTAAACCACAATTTGAAGTCGGCCGCAAAAATTTAAACAAACATGGAATGGTAACAAATTCCGCCATTGCCGAGAAAGCAGTTAGCGATATAATTTCATTTGGTTCATCTCTAGGACTCTTAGCATGTGGCAATATACCAGCACCGCATCCTTTTGCGGATAAGAACAAAGAATATTTGGCATTATTTAGAGCATGCATAAATCTAAATTGAATATTTATTTGCCTTGTTTTTCACTGCGCATATAACCTGCCACCCCGTAGGATCGCAACCCCTTGCGCTTTTAAGCTTTGCCATTTCACAAAGCTACTAATTATCTCTAAATTTGCAATATTTGAGCCTTTATTTCCATAACCTATTTTGCGCTAGTGCAATTGTTAAGTGCATAGTTAGAAGTTAATTTTTTGTTTATGGACTAATTATTATGGTTCGTGTGATGTTTATCATTTCATTATTCATGCTGCTACTAAATGCAATAAAAACACAGCCCACTCTGGGCAAAAGATTCACATTCAAATGATAATTTCTAGATGTTAACCGGTGACAGAGTTTATTTGGCACTAAGACATAATATTCAAATGAAATCCGCACAATGCAAATGAATGTAACGTGACCTTACCTAGCGGAAACCGCATGTTTGATAAATACACTTCATCCATTTTCGCAATTAATGTAAGACATCTTTCAAATCCAACCGTGTTAGCCAAAAGCACTATTGCCAAACCTATTTCACACCAGCGCTAAGAGTACATGCCTCTACTAGATGGTGTCACCTTTATCGATCCAATTGTCGATCTATGCTATTGGCTTGTGGTTTTGCATTTGAATTTGATTAACACAAAATAGCATTCGGAAACGGCAGCGTTGATAAACTGAGTCACGTATCGGGTGTTGCTAGTTATGAAATAAAATTACAATGCTCAGACTTTAGTGGTGGTGTTAATTGACGACTACTGCCATGCAAGACGTAAAGCGATGCGATGCATGAAAATAAAAATTTAAGCTTAAGCTGTAATATTCTAAGTAAATTTCGCATCCAGTCTTTCAACAAAAGGATGAGATTTGATGAGACTACTACTCGTTGACTCTACAAATATTAGTTTTATTTCATGAAATCAGTTAGTACTCTTTAATGTGTATAACTAATATGTGATGGTGATTTTAATTAGCAAGAGGACGCTCGTATATTGTATGGTGGGGCAAAAAGGAATAATACAAAACATATTGCTCAATGGCTCACACGCTTTCGATAGTGACGAATTATTAATGTTAAGCGTAAAACACTGAAGCGCTTTATGACGCTAATATTTGCGGTAAAAGCGATGGTAAATACAACTTTATTATCGCTTCACATAAGTATACTCTTGCGATTTTGCATCTATTATGGTATAATATAGCGTGATAAATTTTAAAATAGAGACGGTGAATCTCCCCATCAGTTTCTATTTTGCCAAATTAGTATCCAACTTGTCTATATAAAATTAGACACCGTGCGATCTATAAAATCCACAATAAAATCAATTCTTTGTGTGATTATATATTGCTAGTTTTATCTATGCATTTGGTATGGAGTGTTGCTATGAACATTAAAACCCTTAAAACTTCATTGTTTTTAACGTTAATTGTTATTGTGAGTGCGATGTTTATCATTTCTTTATTTGCACTGTCACTAAATGCTCACAGTAACATAGCACTTTCGAGGGAGGAGAGTACAGCAGTGACCGATTTGGAGACTGGCACTTCAGCTTCAGGTTTGTTTAATTATGATGCATATTTTTCTAATGGTATTCGAATGGAAGCAGTACATACAAAAGAATACGAGCTAAACCTCCTTACTTCTGCCAACAACGATTACACTTTTCCCACATACACAGGTCCAGCATTTACTGGAACTGACGTAAGTGCTCTTTCAACGGAAAATGTAAGAACAAGAGCGTATAATGCCCAGGAACATCAGGATGGTGACTTTAAGGTATATCGTAGTTCCTTATCTAATGAGGGCACTACTATGTACAATCCGTCTGGAGAACCTATATACTATATTGCTGCGGGATCTTCATCTGTAAACTATTACGCTGTTTATAATTTTAAATTGATATTTGACGCTAATATGAAATCAGCAATCGCAAACGGTAGGGTTGATATACAGGTTCATGCAAGTATCACAACTAAAGGTTATGCAAGAGAATTATACAAAGGTGCTAATGATGTGAATTTTAGTCTTGACAACTATAAAACAACACTACCTGTAGCGGTCGCTCTACAAACCCCTGCAGAGTCAGCAATTGACCAAGCAGAGTCATATTCATATAAATCTTATACAGATAAAACTAGCACTTCTGTAACATTTATCGAAGAAACTTCTACCTTTCCAAAAGACCCGAATAAGTGGTGGACTGCCACTGGCGATTCTGCAACGTATAAGTTACGCGTGCATGCAGGAACAAATGTTACTGCTTATAATCATGACGGTGCTTTCCCATTAACAACCGCCCCCACGTTTACTGTCAAAGTGAGATATAGAACACCTACAGTTAAATTTGTGATTAACGGTTCTGGTGCTTTCGATAGCGAAGTAATGAGTAATGTTAACCAAGGAGGCACTGAAGTATCTTATGGAGTTGATATTGAAGGTAAAATAGATAGTGGATACGGATCTAAAACAGTATTCGGGCGAGTAACACCAAACATAGGAAACTTTTTCGTTAGATGGGCATGCGACAAAGACTCAAATGCTACTACGACCTCACCTACAATTGAACCTGTAAAGCCATATAACTATCCATATGGGCAAGGACTTAATGAAACCATAACATATACCGCTTATTTCACACCAATAGTCTATGGTGCTAACTCATCACCACCGACTTCGTTTACATATAATGGCTCACCTCAAGGTCCTGCAGCCTATATAAATAATTTGTCGGATGGGGCCACATATAATCATTCATATTACAATTCCAGCGGCTCGGGAATTGGTGCAACAGCTCCTACTAATGTAGGAAGTTATAAATACAGTGTACAAATCACCCGACAAGAAAAAGACATAAATTCTAATAATGATGGTATAAGTGGCACAGCGACCACCGTAGTTGTGGGTCAAACGAGCACGACAAATTTAGTAAATTTCACAATCGGCAAATACCAGCCGACAGGAAATTCGACATCGCTAGGTGTTTCTATTAACACGTTAACGTTTGGAGGAAAAATTGCAGACTCCCTTATAGTCGCAACAAACAAACCGAAACTAGAAAACAGCCCTAATGCTGAAAAACCCGAAATCATTGGTAGTTACTCTTTCATTGAACCATCTAATGGATTCTTTGGCAAGTATCCAACTTCAAATGTTAATGATTTGCAGATTATATTTAGACCTTCGGATACGACTAATATTGAAACTCTCACTCTCAGCGGGTTTACAGTAAGGCTTGACCTTGCAACTGCTCTAGTAGGGTATAAGAATAGCAGTGAGTCCGCGTTTAGCACAGACTTTGCAAACCTTGTACTTAATACTCTAATATATGGTCAAGGTCAAAGTGAACTTGGCATGAAAGATAAAATACTAATTAAGCACCCCAACTACGCGAACAATGCCGATCTCGCTAATATTGCAATTCCATACACTATAGAGATCCAAGGCGCTTCGCTAGACAGACCTGGTGTCACGGATGAGGGCGAATTTACTATTAAAATTTCAATAAGCCCAAATGACACTTTCGAAATTTCAGGAAGTACAGTAAAATATAGTTCGGTTTTTAGTATTTCGACCACAACATACAACCTAAAATACAAAGTAATCAAAGACAAACTGCAGTTCCCGATCAATACTAATGGATATAGTCTCCAATTTACCGCAAAGTCGAGCGAAGGCACTAATGTCACAAGTATTGGTACTGCATCAATTACATACGGTCAAGCACTACCAGACATTACTGTCGCGGTTATTCCAAACCTTCCTAATATCGTTGGTGAAGGTTCACAGAAAACATTGGATGCAGGCACAATCGCCTATACTTGGGGGCGAATGGAACAAAACGATGTATTTGTACCATTGACCGAATATATTTCAGCTGACACCCTTAAATATCTCACAGTTGCGGAAGGCACTAATATAAATAACACAGGTAATGAAAATTATTTCTGCATAAAAGCCGTATTGCGCGATGGTCAAGGTGAAAACGCAAACTATGAACCGTACTACTTCAAAAACCAAGTTCTGATAATTAGAGCAGCAAAGATCAACAACGCAAGAATTTTCTCTGCTAACCCCATTATATATGGACAATCTGTTAAAGACGATGCACTTCCCACAAATATTCAAGAAGGTAAAGCTATCAACCAGATTAATAGCGACTTGACTGTGTATTATAAAATAGAGTGGAACACTGATGTTGCCTCAAGTATAGATAGAATTTCTACATACCCATATCACGAGGTCACAAGCACATCTGGCAAGAACTACCCCGTCAAAATTGTCATATACAAAAACCTTAATGGCGATAGAGACGAGGAGAACTATGAAACCAATGGTGTATTCACCACAGGTCATGCAGGTACAAACCTACAATTTAGTCTCATAGTTAACCGTGCAACGCAAGACTTCTATGTAATGGTAGATGGGACACTACAATTAATATCATCAGCTAATCTAACAGCTGCGCTGACTGCTATAAATTCAAATGTCAACGAAGAGACCAGCACAAACATCTTAGGTGGTGAAGACATAGACGTTGAAACTGTATATAATAGTGCTGAAAAGACATTTAAGATTGAAATGTACACATCGGCTATTGTATTTAATAGCGATACTAAGTATAGTCCACTTGGCAATACATCTACTTCTTTGACGTTTAGTATTCATCCAAACTTTGGTGGCACAGTAATGTTGACCACTGGAAATAGATCATCAGAACTATATTCAAGCGCAGACGGCACGTATTATACTAAATTTACCTATATTGTCAATATTTCAGTAGCGGCAACAAATACTGCATCTATTCTTAACTTAAAGATTGGACAATATGATTCAGGAACCGTTATAGAGAATCCACAGGGTGGTAATTACATATCTAAAGAATGGACACGTGACAGCGATAATGCTACCGACACACCATATACAATATTTATAAAACTGCGACGTGCGCCAGCTGGAATAAGCGATCCTAAATTCTCGAATCCAGAAGACAGCACGGATTTGCAGAAATACTCTTACACAACACAATACGGTGGTGAGCAAGTTATCATAACACCCAATAGCGAGAAGTGGGGCACACTTTCAATTGATGAAGAGTATAGTAGCGTTGTGGAAATCAAAGATGTATCAGATCAGCTAGTACAAAAGTTTGAACTAGTAACAAAAATGCCAGGTGCTGTCAAATTGATATACCAGGCGGAAGGTTATGTTAATCCAGATGCCGTTTTGGTGGATCCATATATAGCAATATATCACGAGTTCTGGGTATATATATCAAAAAAGAGCGTTGATCTCACTGTTAAAATAGAGAAGACATCAATTGTATACGGTGAAAGCCCCAGCATCAGCGTTGCTACACCTGCAAATGGTGTCTTTATAGGAGATGATTTTAATGCAATTCAAAATAAAATTAAATTCATAATATATAATACTATGCAACCGTTTGATCCAGATCAAATATATCCAGTTGGGACATATAGTGTAGGAATTTTAAACTGGAACACGATAGCAGAAGACACCACTAACAATGCGAGATTCTATACTGTAACTGTCAAAAGTGATGATTTTACAGTCACGAAAAAGGAAGTTACCGTGTACTTTGCTCAAAACAGCACATTTGAAATTGATTACTGTAGCACTCCCGTCACTGAATTAACCTATGCTGTAACCTACGATGGTATACTAGATAACGACAAAGACGCCATAGACACTACTAGCAACCGCGTATTAATTTTAGATCCTACTACTGAAGAAGAAATAGTAACGAACTATCCACCAGTAGGTACATATCAATTCTCCTTGCTTGTAAATAACGCGCCAGCAAACTATACCTACAAACTTGAAACAGGCAAGTCACTGAAAATTAAGCCCGTTAAAGTTAATATAACACATGCTGATAGCACTACTGTAGATTATACAGCAAACATATTTAACTTCTCAGATAAAGTGACTGTATCCCGTGTCCAATACGGCACTGCGCCAGCTGGACCAGTCACTATCGAATATGTATTGACTAACGGCACGGACAGTATAGAGGGACTCGAAAAAACAACTTCTATCCGCAACGCTGGAACATACTCCACTGTAGTGACCTATACCCCAACAGAAAGTGATAATTATATAAAAACCGAAATGATTTTTATGAACTGCATAACGGTAGAGAAAGTAGATCCTACTATAACAATACCAAAACTTGTCCAAAAATATTCTGGGGTCAATATAAGTTACTCACCCTCAATAGTGGGACTAGGAATTGACACAATGCTAGCAGGCACAAGAAAAGTAGAGTTTGCGCCTCAAAATACTGATGATTACTCAGAGGCTATGCCTAAAAATGTTGGAATATACAACGTAAAAGTTACGTATATACCAGCAGAGAACGATAATTACAAGGGGTTAACTAAGTCTGCCACTTCAATCATAGAAATAACAAAAGCTGATATAGTACTCACTACAGAGTCAATACCCATGGAAGTGACATACAACGCGAAATATGTTGCAAAACCTGAAATTATTGCTACGGGTGTCGGCGATGACACCTCGCCATTTAACGCGGGTTTCATTATAGTATCTTACTCGTTGACTACATCTTCTGACACCTGGCATGAGTGGAATGTTGGTGGCGATGTAAAATATGCGCCAATTAATGCTGGTAGTTATGATTTAAAAATAGAGTATCTAGCGGACAAAGGTAGCATGTTTAATGGAACACTAAAAAATTAC
>JAITLB010000067.1 GCA_031278175.1 Christensenellaceae bacterium | reverse complement strand
ATTAACGGCATAATTAATCATTGCCACAATTATGGAAACATAACATACGATAATATTAAATTAAGTGATGAAACCAATCTGTTGCCAAAGATAGCACAAATAGTCGGTAATAACTTGGGTGCAACGCTTAGCTGTAATGCATGGAGTGGGTCAGTCAGTCAAGGCACTCTTTATACTTTTAAATATGGCGGATTTCTAGGCATCGGACAGTCAACGTGTAACCAAGCCAAATATGTCAGCTCAGGAGAAGTAGGGAAAAGCGGTTGATGACGCAATAAAACATAAGAAATTAAAATCTTTGTCATCTCTAAAACATCACGCGTGGACAATTCACCGAGAATCGTCCTCTAACCCCGTATGTAGACAAATGTGAATTTTTGTAACCACTTGCAGTAGCATATAAGCGTGTCTAGTTGGAATTGCTTAATTGTTCTGGTAGCATGTCAAAACATATTCCTGTTCGTATCATTTAAACTGGTCTCAGTTTGACATCTATTGCTGGAAGGCAAATATGTGATCAGGCTGACAAAAGCATTTTAGCTCTTGTTCTTGTTGATATAGCAATAATAATTAATACTTTGCTGTATCTTGATTTGCCTAACATCCTAAATTCCCGTAGATATCAATCTACAAATCAAAATTGGGCAATTTTCAAGGCTCTAGACGATCTAATCACCGCGCAACAGCGTAAGTTGGAAAAGATGCCACTACGTAAAAAGTTTACTCATTCGAGATGTTTCTCGCTAACGGAGCAAACAAACCCAAACACAGATTTTGTGGATTTACAGACGCATGGAAACATGCACCGTTAGGTAATATTGCTAATTTTTCAGAATGGAATTGGTACAATAAGAAAGATTTATCTGATATAGGAATCCCTATTATCCTCTATAGTCGTCTTTATACCAAATACGAAACCCTCGTCAATAATGTTGATGCTACTGTAGATATGAAGAATAACTCAGTAATACCCACAGGTGGTGAAGATGTCGTACCTGCTTAAGGAGAGATGCCTGAAGATATTTCAAGAGCATCTGTTATTACAAAATCAGGATTAATAATAGGTAACTGTGTTTTTACTAACTTGGATTATAGCGTATCGCTTCAGCAAATGATACTAGATAAATATCGAAATTTGAAGCAACCTTACCTAAATGAGTTGCTAATTTAAAATCACTTAAGATTTAGTATTGAAGTTCATACGTGAAAACCGCCTCCTTGTATTACAACGTTTGCTTTCTGACTATGGAGAAGTACACATGAGCAAAACACCAAAAAATGCATCTGACAGAGCATTTCAAGATAATTTTGTAGAAGAACTTAAAAGGTTCAAGTGGGATGCGCCAGATTTTTTAAATGGTAGCAAGCGCATTGTTACTGTTAATGATTTAATTAACCATTGGCATAGCGAACTAAACAGAATCAATGCTGACCAACTTGAATGTGTAGACTTGACCGATGGTGAGTTTAAACAAGTATTGAGTAAAGTTAACCAAATAAGCAACAGCTATGAGGCCGCTAAAATTTTGGCTCTGGAAGAATCAAAGGGCAAAATAGACTGAATTTATCGTGATTCAAACCCAACTATTAAAAGGCAACAAATAACACTAACTATCTTTAATAAGGCGCAAGTTAGTGGTGGCGATTCCTCATATAAGATTGCACGTGAAGTTGCTCCAGACACAGGTAGTTGCTTTGACATCGTATTGCTGATTAATGGTTTACCGTTAATCAACATCGAACAAAAGCGTACTGATAAGTCGCTCGATGAAACGTTTGAACAATTCAAGCGATATTATTCCAAAGGCGAATTCAGCAATAATTTTATGGCATTTTCGCAGATGATGATAATTACCACTGAGATTGAAACTCGTTACTTTGCTACACCAAAGTCGCTTGCAGATTTCAACCCCGTTTTTCAATTTCATTGGTCCGATAAGCATAATAAGATAATAAACAATTGGCAAAAGTTAATTGAGAAATTCTTAATGATTCCAATGGTGCACCAAATGGTTGGAGACTATTTGGTAATCAATGAAGATCTAGATAATGAAGCTAATCGACAGCATATGCTAATGCGTCCTTATCAAGTATATGCACTTCAATCCATCGAGGCGGCAGCATTTGGCTTTGATAACAAAGATCGCATTCCACATGGTGGATTCGTATGGCACACCACAGGTTCTGGTAAGACAATTACAAGTTTCAAAACAGCACTTTTTTTATCCACGCGAGCTGGCTTTGATAAAGTTATATTCTTAGTTGACAGACGAGAATTAGATGGTCGCACTGCTAAAATTTTCAAAGCATACGCAGCATACGAACCAGTTGATGTGGATGAAACAAAATCCACTCATAGACTCAGAATGCTACTGAGGTCAGCAAAGACTGGCATTATAGTGACTACAACATTCAAGTTGAATTCATTGGTCACCAGCTTAGTAGAAGAACACAACACGAAACTAACAGATAAAAAATTGTATTCATAATTGATGAAGCACATAGAACAACAATGGGCGAGATGATGGTAAACATCAAGAACTACTTCCGAAAAAACGGACTTTTTTACGGCTTTACTGGAACACCTCTGTTTGATGAAAATAAGATTAAAGGACGAATAAATGAAAAAAGCGAGGTAATCAATACTACAGAAAAGCTTTTTGGCCCATTATTACACCAATATACGATTGATGAAGCAATAGCTGATGGTAATGTCTTAGGTTTTAATGTCGACTACTTGAACACAGGCGAGTTCAAAAGCTACGATGATTTGCGCGATCAATTAATCGACATATTTATTAAAAGGGATCCAGAAAAACCGAAATACGAAATCGAGAGACAAGTTCGAATATTTAGTGAAATAGAAGTTGAAGAAAATGCCGTAAAAGAAGATTTGCTCGTTTATCAAGATAAACTGCACATACCGCGTGTTGTTACCGAAATACTTGACCGTTGGGAAAGTCAATCTCAGTGTGGTCAATTTAACTCGATACTCACCGTGGCTTACAGGAATCGCGCTATTTCCTACTACCGCGAATTCAAAAAGCAAATTGCGACAAAGTTCGCATACACGGGCAAAGAACCCAATATTGCAATTACTTTTACTTTTGCAAGTGAGAGCGACACAGAGAATGTTTCAATTGATGTTATAACAGAAATATTCGAAGATTATGAGGCATTCACTGGCATTAAGTTTATTGTCGGAGATAAAAAAACTGGAGAAGATGCTTATTTTGAAGACATAATTGAAAGAACTACTCGTGGTGGAAGTGGTATTAATCCAAAGAATATTGACATAGTTATTGTAGCCGACCAATTGCTGACTGGATATGATTCAAAGAGACTAAATACTCTATACGTAGACCGACATCTCGAATTGCAAAGTTTAATTCAAGCGTACTCGCGAACAAATCGCGTATTTGGCTCTACTAAGGAGTTTGGCACAGTGATTAACTTTCAATATCCTAGAATTACCGAAGATACTGTCTAGACTGCCCTTAAACTTTATGGTAGCGGTGGGACGAGTAGTCTTGCCATTGTTGACTTGTATGAAACAGCGGTTCGAAAATTAAAATGCAAAGTGGACATTTTAATTCCGACTCTACCAGATCCAACACAGTGGGCCGATTTAAGAAATAATACTAGTAGACTTGTTCGCTAACCCAGATTTAGGTTAATCATAGCGGCGATGATAGTGGTTCTTAGCAAGAATCTTTTACGTCGATTGCGGTATGGGTTAGACAATATTTTGAATACTTTTAAGC
>JAITLB010000066.1 GCA_031278175.1 Christensenellaceae bacterium | reverse complement strand
CACATGTGATGTGCGACACTATTTAAGATCCGTATATTTATTTCGCGTATTCGATATATCGTTTTTCGCGTATTACATGTACCTTAATTTGTCCAGGATATTCCAATTCGGACTCTAGCTTTTTTGCGATATCCTTTGCCATCATAACTGCAGCCGCATCATCGACTTGATCAGGTTTTACAATAACTCTTATTTCCCTGCCAGCTTGTATAGCATAAGACTGTTCCACTCCTGCGAACGAGTTTGCTAAACTTTCCAGTTTTTCTAATCTTTTTACATAGTATTCAAGCGATTCACGCCGTGCACCTGGTCTTGAACCACTTATTGCATCTGCTGCTTGTACTATTATTGCTTCTACTGTTGTCGCTTCTATATCGCCATGATGAGCTGCTATGGCATGAATAACTTTTTCATTTTCACCATACTTCTTTGCCAGCTCTATACCGATTTGAACATGCGTTCCTTCGAATTCATGGTCGACGGCTTTTCCTATATCATGCAACAGACCAGCTCTCTTTGCAACTTTGACATCAGCTTTTAATTCAGATGCGAGTAATCCACTTAGATGTGACACTTCCAGTGAATGTTTTAAAACATTCTGACCGTAACTTGTACGGAACTTCAAACGACCTAACAATTTCACTAACTCTATATGTATACCATATAATCCAGTGTCGAATACAGCACTTTCACCTTCTTCCTTCAAATGCTGATCCATCTCACGTCTGACGCGGTCGGTTAATTCTTCAATTCTTGCAGGATGTATACGACCATCCGCAAGTAGCTTTAGAAGCATTAAGCGAGCTACTTCGCGTCTAACAGGATCAAATCCTGAAAGAGTAATTACATCAGGAGTATCATCTATTATAATGTCAACACCTGTTGTACTTTCAAGAGCTTTTATATTACGACCTGATCTACCAATAATGCGACCTTTCATTTCGTCATTAGGCAATTCAACTACTGAAACGGGTGTCTCTGCCGTTTGGTCTACTGCACATCGTTGAATAGCTAACGCTACAATGTTCTGCGCTTTCTTATCACCCTCTTCTCTTGCTTCCCGCTCTATGTCTTTTACTAAATTAACAGCATCTCGACGCGCCTCATCTTTGATTTCAGCAATGATAATATTCTTTGCTTCTTCTTTAGACAATTCTGCAACTCTTTCTAATTCAACAGCCATAGTTACACGATGGTTTTCAAGTTCGGATGCCATTAGTTCGCGCTGATTGTTTGCTTCTGCTGCCAGTAAGGCATGCTGAGCATCAATTTCAGTTTCACGGACCTTTAGCTTGCGATCTCTTTCCTCCAACGCGTTAATTTTTTGATCTTGAATTCGATCTGACTCGGCTTCTTTATTCTTCATTCTCTGCTCGCGATTTTCTAATTCGCGTCGAGTTCTGTCCGCATTTTCATGCTTCTTCTCAAGCCAATTTTCTTTGCGGTTTAACATGTCTTCTTTTTGTCGTAATCGTTCTTCGTCTTTTTGAATTTCTAAGCGTTTTTCTTTGGATTCTTTTTCAAACTCGTCACGCAGTCTAATTTGCTCTTCTTTCGTCTCGAGCATGGCTTCTTGTCGAATTGTCTTCGCCTCTATAATTGCTTCTTCCACTATTCGCACAGACTCCGTTAATGAATCCTGTTTGCGCTTTTTCTGTAATTGTCTATACAGAATATAACCACAGGCAATGCCTGCTATGAGAGAAGGGATTATAGATATTATAGCCACGACAGATGATGGTACAGCACTATTCATTGTCAGACTGCTTAACATTTATACCTCCGATTGAGTTTTCAATTTACACTTGCCAATCGCGACCGTTCGCAGAAACTCGCTATTAGCAGTATCATTATATAAAATACTCGCCTATTTGTCAACTAAACAACAATTAAAAAGTGTTGATATGCTAAGGAAATTTTGGTTTTTTCGCTACATATAACTACACTTAAGCCAAAATTTACTAAATTTTACATTTCTCTAAAATTTTTTATAGCTAAACACTTAATTTCTATTTTCAAAATTTGGGTTACTTCATACTTGAGTTTATAATCCTGGAAACGCGATTTGCCGTTTTAGCATTTTCACTACTTTAATTAGGTATTAGCAACTTCGAATTAAATGGACTCTTTACTTGCAATAATTATCGCCTCTAGTATTGCATTAAATCGAATAATATGAGATAATTATAACTGCCTAATTATTGGGTTGCATTGTTTCGAGCAAATGAGTTTACTTTGAACGATTTTGACATCAAATTTGCATGTCACTTCGATCGATTTCCGCTCACACACTTGCGCTTATACATGTTAATCTTCAATTATATGATTAAGAATTTGATCTAACAATTGTCGATTGCCAATGCAGCACTTCATTAGATTAACCAACATCTGTCTAATGATGTCGAATAAATAACAAGCTTAGATGACTCTTTGTTAGACTAGCTTAACGCTATCATACACAGACCGTCTGACTACTTCTTTGTATTGTACACAATTTTCAGTCCGTAATAAACTGGGAACATGTATGCTACAGAAAACCGAAACTATCTCAAGTACTACTTGCGCTTATTTAGTTAACCTACTAAAGATTTGCTCTAGTTATATGTAAATCAATGTAGCAATAAATCGATGCATTTATTGAACACTCTCAAAAAAATTTACGTGTGCAATGCATTCTAAAAACCTGAAAACAACAATATTGCTTTATGGATAAAAAAACTATTTCTATCGAATATCATGTAGAAAAGCATATGCAAAAACAGTATATACGCATACCGTTTGAAATGCCTGAAAATGTCGAGCAAATGGACTTGTCATATACTTACGAAGGTATGGATGCTAATTCTGCACCTCTTGGTGAAAAAAATGTAATCGACCTTGCAATTATCTCTTCCGATGGTGTAGATGTCGGTGCCACGGGTAGTTCCTATAAAAGCATATCTATAAGTGAAACTTTTTCATCTCCTGGATATAAAAGGTGTAAGTTGAGCTGTGGCACTTGGTATATTCTTTTGGGAGCTTATTTGCTAAAATCTAACGGCACGCTAGTACACTACGACATAACATTCCACTTTAAAAGTCTGCGTCCATATAAAGGTGATCCACACGTTCACTCCATTAATTCAGATGGCAAACTGAGTTATCAGGAGTTAGCACATCAAGCACGTAAGCGCAAACTAGATTTCATAATATTAACTGATCACAATTTCACGCCACAAGACGCGCTACCATCATATAGTGATCTGACTATTATCCCTGGAGTTGAATTAACTAATTACAGCGGACATATCAATTATTGGGGGGTAACACAGCCATATACTGGCAGCTATGCAGCAAACAGTTTTGATGAGTTCTTAAAATTAAATGAAGAAGCTGGCGGAGCTGGTGCTGTAAGAGTAGTAAATCATCCCAGTTGCTCATTCTGCCCGTGGAAATGGGATTTGAATTTCCCATTAGAGGGAATGGAAATTTGGAATGGCCCTATGCGTCAGGATAATTTGAACGCAATTAAATTATGGGACTCAGAACTTAGAAAAGGACGAAGGTTGTTTCCAACTGGAGGTGCTGATTTCCACAGCATGCCGCTATTGCTATTTGCAAAGCCGACTACCACTGTCTATGCGATGTCTAGATCACCATCAGATATTTTAGAAGGTTTTCTAAAAGGGCAAGTAACTATGGGCGCTACGCATAAAACTCCAAGGCTTTTAATTTCTAGTGGAAATATAATTGCCGGCGGTGAGGTTAAACTTACAAATGATACTATCGCTACAATAACATGTGCGAAACTAAAGCGCAAGCAGACATTGATAATATATGACCAATCGGGTGAAATATACCGCAAAAAGGCTACCCAAACCGCGTTTTTTGAAACATCCATACACGTTACTAAACCTGGGTTTGTTCGCGCAGAAGTTAGATTTAAGAAGAACCCTATATCAGCACTATTGTATAGACTCTTTCAGAAAATAACGCATGCACCTGACATAAAAAACCCGCTTCCGCTTTTTGTGTGCTCTGCTACTTCGGCTATTTTCTTTACAGATTGACAAATTGAAAGCATCTGTTTTAAATTTAGCGCCGAATAGCGCATCTTCAGGCACAAATTCCAAGTTGAATTTTTGTCTAATTCCTTAGTCAATATTTAATTTGTTTGTCATTTTTTTTTGCTAGTGCTATAATTTTACATATGAAAAGCCTTATAAAATATCTCGGACCCGATAAAAAATCGGCGGTTCTAGGTCTAGCGGCTAAATTTATCGAAACTATACTAGAACTATTTTTGCCGATGCTTATGGCAGACATGATCGACAGCTCGATACTATCTTTAAATGTCCCTGCTATATTCCATAACGCACTATTAATGGTTGTAATAATAATAGCAAACATAATATTAGCTATACTAGGTCAATATTTCGCCTCACGCGCTTCCACGTCTTTTGGCAAAGCACTACGGGGTTCTCTTTTTCAACATATAAATAAATTATCTTACTCGGGTATAGATACAATCGGTACTTCATCGTTAATTACACGTATTACAAGCGACTCTTCAGCTGTTCAAAATGCCGTATTTATGACAATTCGAATAGGTCTTAGAGCGCCATTTGTAGCAATCGGTGCTGTCATTATGGCATTTGTGATTGATCCTATAATGGCATCAGTCTTTATAGGCATCATTGTTCTCATTTCAATAGTCGTAATTTTCATAATGAAAAAATCCGCACCTATCTACAGTATAGCACGTAAGAAACTAGACCGCATAACATCAGTATCTAGAGAGAATATCTCAGGTGCTAGAGTTGTTCGCGCTAATGTCCGCCGTGCTGCTGAAACAAAAAGGCTGACCGACGCATCGGGTGAATATATGCAATCATCACTCTTAGCTGCTAAAATATCTTCATTAATGCATCCGCTCAGCATCTTAATAATACAGTCAGGTGTTCTAGGAGTTCTTATAGTTTCGGGCTTTACAGGCAATGCAAAAACATCACCAGCTTCGCTTACCGCATTGGTTACATACATGATGCAAATACTTTTTGCAATAATGATACTTACTAATCTAGCTGGTATATTTGTTAGAGCAAATGCTAGCGCATCGAGAATAAATGAGGTTTTTGACCTAAAACCTGGTCATATGCCAACTAATCCAATTACAGAATTTCCATCCGCTAGTGATTTAGTAGATGCAGTTAAATTTGATAATGTTGCGTTCAGCTACGGAGGAAAAAACGTATTTTCAAATGTCACGTTTAGCTTGCAACGCGGTGAGCATATCGGCATTTTAGGTGGAACAGGATCTGGTAAAACAACATTGGTTAATTTAATACCATCATTCTATGCACCAACCTCTGGCATGGTTAGTGTATTTGGCTTTGATACATTATCGGTCGATCCTGTTCTTTTGAGAAGTATAGTCGCTATAGCACCACAAAAGGCATTGCTGATCACGGGCACAGTTCGTGACAACGTAGCATTTGGACGTAACATAGCCGACAGCGAGTTAATGCGCGCATTATCAACGGCACAAGCTGATTTTGTACTGTCACATGATGATGGACTTGATCGAGTCATTGAGCGCGATGGTGTAAATATTTCAGGTGGTCAACGACAGCGCATATCAATAGCACGCGCATTAGCTGGTAATCCTCAAATACTTATTTTTGACGATGCTGGCAGCGCACTTGATTATGCAACCGAAGCATCATTAGCAGCAGCTATCGCTTCTAATTATCCTAATATGACTATTTTGACCGTCTCACAACGTATATTTGCAGTGCGCAGAGCAAACAAAATATTAGTGCTTGACGACGGGAAAATGGTTGGGCTAGGGACTCATGAGGAATTGATTGAACAATCTGAGACATATCGATCGATATACATGTCTCAAATCCCCACGGAGGATGATGAGTTATGAAAAAGCGAGCGCTAGATACTGGTAGCATTAAAACAATTATCAAGTATGTATTTAAGTATAATAGGGCGATTGCGTATACTTCAATAGCTTTATCAATAATGGAAACAGTAGCGTCTATAGCTTTTCCGTTTTTAGTAGGTGTTGCAATTGATTCATTCGTGTCGGATGGTTTTGATAGAGGTTTCATAACGCGAATTGCACTTATGTCATTGATGACCATAATTTCAGCTGTTTGCGGATATACCGCAAATTACCTCAACAATGTTGCATCACAGCGTGTAGCTAACCGTCTCCGAATTGAATTAATGGAAAAACTCCAAAAAACTTCA
>JAITLB010000249.1 GCA_031278175.1 Christensenellaceae bacterium | reverse complement strand
AAGCTCACTAGTGAGGTCGGTAAGTGCACCTTTTATAGCACCTACACCATGTTTTCTCTTTCTCATATGAGATACCTCCAAAGTTTTGCTGCTTTGTTTTTTTGCGTGTCCTCTTTAATGGTAGCAGAGCAGAGCGTGTAAGATACGGTCCTTTTTGTTACGCTTACAACGTGGGGGCGATTGAGAAAGAATCTCCATTTGCGCCTGCGCAAACGAGGAATGCCCGTTGCTCGGTGAAATCGGCGCGTCAAGGGTTACGTTACTTAAGTCGGTGTAAGTAATCCGATCCTTTCTGCTCGCCCCAGGGTGTGCGTCACCGCGCTGTCTTGCCATAGATACCTCCTTTGTAACGCGAAACCCCGATTTGTAGACATGTTATACACTAAATTTCATGCTACTGTCTGCTTTTTGGGTTCGCCGTTACGCTAAGTGTCCACTTTTGTGGGTCTCTTAATTATGATTGGTGTCTACTTTTGTGAGTACACTTCAATAATAGAGGTGTTTTCTTTTGTGATATGCGCATAAACGGGAATTTAGGTTTAATATCTAAATGTGGCGCACAAACAATATTGGTAGTAGTATTTAGCGTTTGAATATAGTAATTAGTAGATGATAGACGATCTAATGATAGCACCATATTGCATAGTAGTGCTTTAATGGCTTTTATGCACTTAAGGTGAGGTTATAATATAGTTTTTGCACATATATATTAGTGGAAGTTTGTGTGCGCTACAACTTATTATACAAGCTTAAATGACTTAATAGCATCTATTACCAAACTAACGTTAAGTAATTGTTTGCCATCATCTGTGTTTTGTATGCTTAACTCTAATGATTGCTCATCATACACAAAATAGCTATTTAATATTTCATCGACTTCAAATGTTAGCACTTCTAATAATTCCAATGGAATGCTTTTATCATTTGCTAATATATTCTGTGTCCTTTTTAGGGTTGCGTTTTTTGCTTTCATTTCTATTTCTTATTAAACCATCCTAATATGCTTTTGCGAGATAGTGGATCATACGATGGTGTCTGTGTGCCCGATATATGGCAAGCTAATGCTCTGTACGATCGCCATGAACCACGTCTACTAGCATTAGCGGTGCCATTTAATGATATATTATCATCCTCATATAACTTAGCAATTAGCGGAGCATTAAGTAGATTAGCAATCTCGGACGCGCTCATCATCATGCTTCTTGCTACCATGTCTTTTCTGATCCTATTAACGATTATCCCTGAGCCTAATATCCCATATGCAGGCAAAAGCCCGATGACCTTATTAGCGTCACGTATCGATCCAACGTGAGGCGTCACTACAACCAATGCTTCCCTACATGCCGATACTGCGCGATGGAAACCATTGTCTATGCCTGCTGGTGAGTCAACTAATACATAATCAAACATATTCGCTAGTTCGGATACGATTGCCGAAAACTGTGAAAGTGTTATTTTATCCATATTGATTTTACTTGATGGCAACAAATACAAATTTTCGCGTCTGAAATCGCGTATTAATGCTTGTTTAAGCCGACACGCGCCATGCGCCACGTCACCTAAATCATATACCACGCGAGACTCGAGTTGCATGACAACATCTAGGTTGTTGAGTCCTATATCAGCATCGATTAATGCAACACCAACACCCGTTTCGGCTAATGCTAACCCTAGATTAGCAGTTACTGTCGTCTTACCCACACCACCTTTACCTGATGTAATAACTATACGTCGTCCCATAGAAATCACCTAATAAAGTTTAACATGTATTATTTGAAAATTAATTAATAAATTTGGCGAATTTAAAATAGATTTGGCTTAAATTTTGCATAAGTAGCATTTTGCGATCCAGAAATCTACAATAATTAAATGAAGTGAGCGGGGACAAAGTGTAAATTGTAGCACTAGCGCTTGATAGTATTTTAGAGTAAAATATTAAAAGGTCCTAAGACTATATTCACTCACATACTTCGATTCAGGTTTTAGTGCACTAGAATTTGTCAATTTGATATAGTTATATAATCTAAGAGAATGCATAAATTTTAAATTGCAGGGTTAAATATTTAAAAGCTTAATTGTGAGCTGGGGCGCTATTTAAATGACCATAAAGGATAGAATATCTAATATGCGGGCATTATGTGGCAGAAGTGTAATCGCCCTTGACCAGTGTCTAAATATATTCTATCCAGCGACTTAGGGATATAAAATATCTAAACATGCAAATTAGGTTTAGATGTGTTAAACGCTTTATACACTATTGAGAGGTTCAAGGTTTTGTAAGGGATCGTTAGCAAGTAAAACAAAACTAACTACAAAAACTAAATATTTGCGCAATACATTGTATTCTCCCGTCTTAGCGCCACGATATACTATCATGGCGCTAAGACTTCATGAAAAATACTTTAATCAAGCAAACTAGAATCGAATAATACACACTTGCTAAAAGTATCTAATTTTCACCACCTGTTACGATTAAAGAAACTGCAACAGAAATTGTGAAAAAATAGATGCGCTAATCAAACTTAAGTAGTGCTAAGTGACTTGCGCACTTTCTACTTTAATTTTTTCTTCAGCGCCGCGATATGCTGATCACGGTGCTGAAGAAAGATATAAAGAAGTTGTAATATTCGAATTATTTCAGAGGTGGAATGTAATTCTTACACTTACTTTACTTTTTTCTTGAAACACCGCGATACGCAGACCGTGGCATTTCAAGAAAATTATTAAGAGATTGTAACATTCAAATTAGTTCATTTTAAAGAAAGCAATTGCACACTTTCTTTAAAATTATCTTAATCGCCGCAATATCAAGATCGCAACGATTAAGAATAAAGTTTTGAAGATAACAAACGATTAGTGTCCAGAAGTGGAAAGTAACTCACGCACTTCTGAAAGGTACACTCTACCTCTCACACCGCTACATACTATATACAGCGGTGTGGTCAAATTATGATATATAAACAAATTTAGTACCAGACACTTGCCTGGTCGTAACATAATAGCAACTTCAACTACTCAATATAAGGTAATATGAGCTTAGCTAAGTACCTTTAAGGTCGCACCTTTTTAGAATAGACACGCTACACTAGGTAAATGTGTATTGCCTTAGCGCCATATACTTACACGCGCCGAGACTTGCGTCGTTCATGGACAAGCTTTAAGACACTTTTAGGTCGTGCTTAGTAAAACACTCACTACACATCATCTTAATATTAGCGCACTAGTCTTTTGCTTACAAAGTTTCAAAACTAGTTTATCCTTGCTACTACAAGTAAAGCTAAATTTTAATTTGCAACACCAAAGCGCGGTGTCTATTCTTAACATCAAAACTCAAATAATTGTTTTTTGCGCCTTAGTGCAAGGCGGACATAGAGCAATTATATTTAGTCTCAATATCATTTGCTATTTGTGTCCCTACTTGACACTCAATACTATATTGAGTGCCAAGATGTAGGAAAACACTTTATATATTAGAAGCATGCTAAACTAGTATGTTAACTAGTTATCATTTAGTTATATTAAATCTCTTTTGAGACTTAAACAACTAAATACTAATTGCTAAGACTATTCTTCCACATCAACAAAGCGAACTGTTTCACCTTTGAGGTTCAATATTTGCTTTGCTTCTTCTCTTAGCTTGAATTTTTGTATTTTGCCGCTTGCTGTTAGAGGAAATGAATCTGTAAAATAAATATACGTTGGCACTTTATGTCGCGCAAGGTTATTCATTACATAATCGCGGATTTCCTTTTCCGACACCGTGTATCCTGCCTTTCTAATTACGAATGCAAAGGCTTCCTCACCATATCGCTCTGACGGGACGGCTACAATCTGAACATCTCTGACACCTGGATGTGTGTAGATGAAATCTTCAACTTCCTTAGGGAATATGTTCTCACCACCACGAATGATCATATCTTTGAGCCTACCAGTGATCTTGTAATACCCGTCTGGATTTTTTACGGCTATATCACCTGAATGCAACCAACCTTCTTTGTCGATGACTTTAGCTGTAGCGTCAGGCATTTTATAATAGCCTTTCATTACATTATATCCTCTAACACAAAATTCGCCAGGGAAACCGTCTTCAAGGTCGCATCCTGTCTCAGGATCAACTATTTTGCATTCTTGAAATGCTAAACCTTTGCCTACCGTAGAAATTTTGTGCTCGAAATCATCGTCTGTTGTCGTCATTGTACATGCTGGAGATGCCTCTGTTTGACCGTAAGTGATCGTGATCTCAGGCATATGCATTTTCTCTAACACCATCTTCATAACGGGTTCAGGACAAGGTGAGCCTGCCATTATGCCAGTTCTAAGTGATGAATAGTCATATTTATTGAAATCTCTGTGCTCTAGTATGCTTATAAACATCGTAGGCACCCCGTGTACGGCTGTACACTTCTCGTATTCAATAGTGTGCATAACTTTCATCGGCGTATAGAAGAATAGCGGCACTAGCGTTGCACCGTGCGTTATAGAAGCCATGATCGCAAGCACTAATCCAAAACAATGGAAGAAAGGTACTGGGATGCATAGTCTATCTCTATGCGTGAACTTCATGCAATCGCCGATTTGAACACCATTGTTTACGATGTTGTTATGCGTCAACATAACCCCTTTGGGAAATCCTGTCGTGCCTGAGGTGTATTGCATGTTTATAACGTCATCGGGTGAGAGCGAACGCTTTACGCTCTTGTATTCCTCGTCAGTGACTAGAACACCAAACTGTGGTATTTGATTCCATTCATACATCCCATCGTATTTGTTATCAAAGCTACACACGAACTTAAGCATAGGCAACCTATCACAGGTCAATTGTCCAGGTTTGCAAACTTTCAGTTCAGGACAAAGACTGTATAATGTCTTTTCACAATCTATGTCTTTTAGCCCATCGCAAATAAATAGTGCTTTGCTATCGGAGTTGCTTAACAAATATTCAAGCTCGGCTTCTTTGTAATTAGTGTTAACAGTGACTAGCACTACACCAATTTTAGCTGTCGCAAATAATAGTAGTAACCATTGTGGATAGTTGGTGGCCCACACCGCAGCGTGATCACCTTTCCTTAGTCCCATACCTAACAAGCCTTTTGCATATTGATCAACATCACGATTAAAATCATAATACGTGCGATCATAGTCGGCTTCTATGTATTTGACACATTGCCTCATAGGAAATTTTTTAACGATGTTCTCTAGCATCTCTCCAACTGTACAGTTGAATAGTTTTTCCATATAAACTCCGATATTTACTCTTTACTAATTAAGCCTAGTCTTTTTATTTACTGGGTTTTCGCTTGCGCTGAGTTATCCTAATTAGTATTTTAATGCACTATTATATGTTAACAAATTAACATGCATTTGTCGAGTATTTAATTAGCATTTTCAGTATTTTGCCTCATCTGGCGTAGAATCTAAGAACTTAAATAGTGTTTCTGCTAATTTGACCTCTTCAATAGGTTTTGCTATATGCGAATTCATACCGTTATTGAGTGCTTTATCAATGTCGTCTTTAAATGCATTAGCTGTTAGTGCTACAATGGGCGTTGTTTTGGCGTCTTCGCGCTCTAGTGACCTGATCGCGGCGGATGCCTTATAACCGTCCAAGTTAGGCATCTGTATGTCCATGAATATTATATCGTACTCAAATAGCTTTGCGGCTTTGAACTTCTCAAGTGCTACTAGACCATCGCTAGCTTCGTCTAATATCATTCCTGTCGGTTCTAATAGTGACACAAGAATCATCCTGTTAATCTCTACGTCATCGACTACCAAAGCGCGTTTGCCTATAAACTTACCTATAGCATCGTCTAGCGTGCGCACATTCGACTCGGGCGCTGTCTCGGATTCGCTTAACGCAATTTCAAAACTGAATTTGCTACCTTCGCCTAAAACACTCTCAACGATGATCTCGCCACCGAACAACTTGACTATTTTCTGACTTATAGCAAGACCTAAACCTGTGCCACCATAGCGCTGGGTTATGCTAGCATCGCCTTGCTCAAAGGATCTAAATACAGAGTCTAATTTATCGCTAGCTATACCTATGCCAGTATCTTCTACTAAAAACTTTACTAGAGTCTTTGAATTCGCCTCGTCCCTAAACACGTTTTGTATTACAAAGGTTACAGTGCCTAGCTCTGGTGTGAATTTAACGGCATTGCCTAACAAATTGATTAAGACTTGTCTCAGTCTAAGGTCGTCCATCATAAATGTCGATGGATTGAAAGTATCCATTACAACGTTGAATGATATATTTTTAGCATTGCATCGTGGGCGTATAATCTCCGAGACTATTTCTACTAGTTTAGACAACTCGATAGGTTCTAGTATTATATCAATTTTGCCAGCATCGATTTTGGATATATCCAAAATATCGTTTAATAGACTGAGTAGATGCTTTGATGAGACTTCAATGTGCCCTAAATCAACTTTTATGTCACCTAACTCATTTGCGTCAACTCTAAGACTTGATATCTTTCTTTGCAAGATATCCGTTATACAGATGATAGCGTTCATAGGTGTGCGTATCTCGTGGCTCATGCGCGCTAAGAACTCGCCTTTATGAGAATTAGCTATATTAGCAGATTCGACAGCTCGCTCTAGATTAAGCTGGGTAAAGCGCAATTCTTCTTCAACTTCTACTCTCGTTGTTATATTGCGAGCAAAGCCTAAGACGCTGGTGATCTCGCCCGTTATGTTATCATATATAGGTGTTCTGACTGAATCGAGAATTTCGGTGTGTCCATCATAGAAAACGATTTTTTCTTCAGAAAAAATTGGTTTGCCTGAGTTGATTACTTGACTGTCGCGCTCAATGAACATTATTGCTATGTCATGTGGGAGCACGTCTAGCGGGAATTTACCTTCAAACTCCTCCGTGGATTTATTCGAAATTGAAGCAAATCGTGGATTGACCGTTATGTATCTGCCTGTTACATCTTGATACCAAATTAGATCAGGCGAGCTTGAGAATATTGTCGCTAATAATTTCCGTTGCGCTTCGATCTCCTTTTTCTCGTTTATCATATCCGTTATATCGCTCGATTCTACAACATATCCTACATTGTTACCTTGCTTGTCTAATAGGTAGGCTGCAGCGCCCTTTAAATACCTACCAGTCAGTTTGTGATAATATACATCTGCCTCTCTTTGCTCTTCTAGAGCGGTAAATGGACAGTACTTGGACTTGTAAGGGTAGATTCCATACTCCGAATACGGTTTGCCTACGACATCGTCGAGGGTTTTGCCGCTGTATTGCAGTCCGACTTCGTTCATATATACTATGTTATAGTTTTTGTCCGTTATACTTAGTAGATTTTTGACGCTAGCAACTATGCTATCGGCCATGTCATCAAATGCTACGGCAATTTCTCCAAATTCATCGTGCCTATTTGTGTTGAATCTAAATTGCCGTTCGCCAGCTTTAAATCGCGCTATACCCTTGTTTAAGCGCGTTAGGTTACCTGTCAGTGATGACGATAGCCAAACCGCTATTAGTATCATCAAAGCTATTATAATGATGGTGGTGATTATTAGTTGCGTTGTCGTGTCGGTTAAGTTAGAGACAAGGAGTTCATGCGTTTCTTCCGTGCTAGAAGTTAGTTTATCGTTAGCATCTCCTATCATTTCGTTAAGCTTTGTCTCCGTCTCCATAGCTGGTCTTGTGAAATCCTCAAGTCCTGCTCCGATAGCGACAAATCCAAATCCACGTCTAGTCCCAGATGCCTCCTCACTGTATTGACCTGTGTAATATGGAATAGCAGCTGCCGTTGTTAACTTGTACAACCCACTCCATAGAATATAGAAAGAACCCGAGCCACCGTTTTGTGTTAAATCCATCCAACCTGTACACTGTGGTGCGTTATTTAAATAACGCCCGTCTAGACCGACTAACCCAGCTTGGGTGAGTGCAGGCGCTGGAATTTTATTTCTGGATTGCTCGTCAAATGTTTTTATATTGTAGTCGTTTACGTAAGTAATCCAATCTAGATTCGGATTATTTGCTAGTGCTTCTTGCCAACCCAAATAAATCGAGGTCTCAAGCCACGGGATTTCTGCTAGTCCAGTGTCAGGATCAAAACCCACTATCGAATGATGTCTAGGATGTGCAATACTCCTGCAATTATAATCCCAAATAAATGCGTAATTGCCTTCGTAAGCATTAGGTAGTTCTGTGTATCTGTCGGTTGATGGTGTTATATGATCAACAAATTCCATTATGTGATCATGGTTTAGTGCTAGTGTGACGTAGCCAGTGATCGCACCTAATTTGTCTACTACGGGTGTAGCCCACCGCACTATACCTTCAAATCTTTGTCCAAATGGATTTTCCATCCCCGAATAAGCTTGCGCGAATTTGTCATACTCTATTTCATAACCCCGACTCTCTGCTGCGGCTGCTACTATTTCGGGTGTGTACATGCCTATGTAATTAGAACCTATGTAGGCACCTATTACATCGGAGACATATATTTCACCTTCTTTTAACTTTAATAGCTCTGGCCAGTACGATTCGGATTTAACATACGTGTTCAAGTATGTTCCATATGTACCTATGTTTGAGACATTTCGCTTTGCTGGATCTAGCGGGTAATTAACTTTAGTAGAACAACTTGCCACTGCTTTGTAGAGTTCTTGACCAGTTGTGTCTATATACGTTATTTCATCGTATAGTGGCACGCTAATATATAATGGTTCGTCTGGTGTCCTGTAGTGGAAACCGTCTCTGTCGTTGTTTTCTGGATTAGTCGAATCAATGTCGTTTGATTCCTTGTTTAAGTTCTCTGCTACCCAAATGCTCTCGCCTTTCTCATTTCTTCCTAAAACCCAACTGACATTAGACGAGTCGATTAGTTTACCTGTCATATGATTAATATAATTGCTGTAGACTTCATCATTTTGAGCAAGACTTGCTACATACAATATATCGGTGTCTCTAGCATACAAAAAGTTTGCTACATTTTGTGCCGCATCAGTAGTCATCCGCTCTATACTCTCTATCGCACTATCGTTAAGCGCAGACACCGAGTCCTCAACAGCAGTCTCGCCTGTCTGGTTGAGTGTTTCGTTCATATTAGTCTTAAGGAGCGCGGTGCGCTGTATTATTATGTCGTTTAAACCTTTAAATTGAACCATTGCAATCGCTGCTAATAAGATCAACGGTATTACTTTAACTAAGAGGAATATGATAATTAGACGCGACCTCAAACGCAGTCTAATATTGAACTTGTCTTTGATGTTTGATGATTTTAGGATCATAAGTTTGGTCACCTGAGATTAGTTACAACTATTTTAGGTTGTAATTTGTTTGTGGATAGATGTTTTTTTATCATTAACCAAAATAATTAATGATGGGGTTTTTATCTTTCATGAGCGACTACACAAATTGTATATCTAAATATCGAAAAGGATAAATAAATAAAAATACCCAGAAGAGATTAACCTTTGTATTTTAATCCTCTCATTTAACATAGCATGTCATTTTATTTGCAAAAGCGTCGCTAGTTTAAGCTAGCGACGCTTCAAAAACAAAAGTTATCTGTAATCGGATCCGTATAGGGCGGTTGACGGAGACGGATTACCATTAATGTTTAAAGAACTCATGGAGTCGACACCAATTTGTTCCGCACCATCACTTATTTCCGCTTCTCGGGAGCGTATAGCACCTACTACAAACCCAGCTTTGACGACTGAACCTTGCAGTGTAATCGGAGATAGTATTATTGCTAAACTTAGCACAGTAGGACCTGTTATCTCGCCTACTATCGCACCAGCATCTATCGTCGAAGCTTTTACATTTAATTTAGCACCGACAGTTGAATTGCTTATCCTACCACCACTAGAAATGCCTACTATACCACCAAGAGTAACTATGCCTTGTCCGTATATCCTAATATCGATATCACCCGATACTATGACTGATGCGACAACCGAGTCGGGTAGTGCGTACCTAGCAACAGATCCTATTACAACACTGCTACCCCTCTCAACCTTAGTTGCGTTAGCATATGCCGGCAGTTGTAATTCCTCGCTCCCTTCCGAGACAATTTTCATATTAACGTTCAATGTTACATTCCTGACCGCACCAGCGACCGCATAGAATAATGGAGCAGTCAGACCTGATATGGAATAACCATTACCATCAAGTTCGCCCATAAATGTTTTACCGTCACCAATTGATTTGAAAACATAATTCATATCAACGACATCGAAAGCGCCTATTGTAATACTAGCACCTAGCTTGAATCGCGCGTATAAATAGTTTTCGATAGCAAGTAGTTGCTTAAAATTCATTATAATAAACGGATCCGAGGCTCTACCTGTGCCTGATTCAAAAACTGATAGATCCTCTAGTATTTTAGACACTGTAATGCCAGTCAATGTCATATTCGCGGCATTAGCAAGCAGCGACTCATAGTTGGTGGTACCTGCTGTAATCAGGGTAGAGTTAGAAGCACCTACTGCGGCATCCATAGCATAGCCCGAGATATAAACCGAATCAGCAATTGCGTATATCGATGAACCTGTCACATCGCTAGTGAATACTCGCCCTACGGCTCCACCAGCCCAACTAGCGCTGGCGGCATCTACTTTGACTTCGCCTAGTGAGACAACATTCTCTATTTGCGATTGGGACTCTGCTTGACCTATGGATCCGCCTGCTATCGTGAATGCCGCGCTACTTGAGATAGTAGCAGTCGTCACTACGTTTTGCACACTAGACGCTGTTAGTGTGCCTACTAAACCTCCAACAAATACAGGTTTGCCTGAGAGGTCATCTGACAAATTAATAGCACCGTCTATAATAATATTAGATATTTCGGTGCCAGCTAGTGCTCTACCTGCTAGGATTCCTACATACACATCAGTTGAGCTAGACTCTGAAATGTCTATCGTGGCATCTGATAGTGTAAGATTGCTTATTGTAGCACCATGCAACACTGAGAAAAGACCAGCAGTGCCATTGCTTAAACTATTAATATTAAGTTTATATATCGCATACGAACCATTTTCTGGATTTGCAGCATCATATGTGCCAGCAAACGGTGTGCGAATCGGCGAGTCATTGTAGAAAATATAGTCTGTCTGTCTAAAATTAGCCCACGGGAAACTTTCTATGTGTCTAAATTCGGCATATGATGTTATGATGAATGGGTTAGAAGTTGTGCCTTCACCAGTAATTGAAAGTGCATTTATACGCACTCTTATTAAATTCATTACCAGCGGCAGGCGAGCTTCAATATTTGAATTGCCAATACTTGTCTCATTTTCCAGGAACTGGTCATATGTCTCGCAGCTAAATTGCTGACCATTATCAGTATAACTCTGCTCACCAAACGGCAAATCTAAAAACTCGTCAACTACTATCAACGCATTTTTCATATAAACGTTAGACGCAATTGTCGGTGCGCTCGCACCTGTGTATTTTGCGACCACAGCACCTATTGATGACGTGGTTGTGTTATCGTTTATCCTGTATATGTAAGATGAGACATAATTTCCTTGAAGTGTTGCGTTATCTGTTATCTCACCTACTAGACCGCCTACAAACATCACTCTAGAATCGTCTTCTATAGTAATGCGGACATCGGCATATGAATTTTGCATGCTAGCATTTGTCAATTTGCCGATGAGTCCACCTAGTATTACTGGATAAGTATTAGATGTGGAATCTTTTAATGTAATAGAACCGAGCGCGTAACAACCCGATACACTGCCCCCCGTTGCAACTTCGCCCGCTAGTAGTCCACTTACAATGGAATTCTCATCGCTTATATTGGAGTCACCCAATACACCTAGATCCTTGATGGTACCATGAATTTTACCAAATACACCCCTATACGTGTAGAACTCACTACTGGGTAGCACTATGTTATAATTATTGCCGTCATATGTGCCATACAAATTATCCACCAAATAATCGGTACTAGTCTCTAATACATTTATATTCGCTAATTGCCTGTAGTAAGCAGACGCGCCAATGTTTCCTAAGTACGCTAAACTCGTATCTTGTGTGCTGTATATTTTGACATAGCTTAGATCAGTCGGTGTCGAAATTTGATATGGTGCATTGACACTACTACCTTGAGTTGTGAAATATCTAACAGTAAACAACTTGTCTTTCGGTTCTGTCGGTTCAATTAAAATTAGAGAATCTTTCATAAGTGTGTCTAGTTGAGAAGGAGTTTCAGGAATCCTGATTGCAATTGTCAAACTGTATTGTCCTACTTGGCGTTTCAAAGCCTCACCATCATATTTTATATCAAATGATACAGTTGGAAATCCAGTAGGCAGAGACGTACTCGTATGAATTGAAGGTGTCGGACCTGCAAAATTAGTTGCCTGTAAGGAACCAGTCAAGCCATTGTAAGAAATTTGAATCTGTTTGTAGTAATATATCTTGAGCTGTGGTGAACTGCTTTCTGAAAACTCAACAGGAATGCGTATATTATCAATCTTATCGCCCTGAGTATATGTCGATTTTGAGTTTTTACTCTCATCTGTACTTGATTTGATTATATCAATTTGCTTGATATAGTGTCCTGTCTGACAAATAATATCGACATTTACAGAATCACCTCTCTTGTATAGATAAGATGGTCCTGTGTTAGTATTGCTTGAATAGGTAACAGAAGTCTCAGCTAAATATCCTTGAGCCGTTATATAATAAGTTGATAAATCTATAGCTATTACTTTTACATCATCGCGAGCCCACCCAGGTGAAATTACATCAGATGTAACACCAGATCCGCTCACGATATATAGTTCATAAACCCAAACACTGGCACCACTTCCACTCATGTTTGCATCTATAACTATCGTGTTATTATATGACACCAACTCGGCAAAACTCGAACCAGCGGTGAATTGTCGTCTTCGATAGTGTAATACATGCCCTGATATATGAGTAGACTTCACATTGTATGTGAGATTTACGTTTGATGTGTACCACTCTGTTCCGTCGGCAGCTTGAGTGGCCGAGATCGTAACATCAAAATCCGGCTTTACGTCATCAAACATTATACGAGGCTTAGTACTATATACAACTTCATACCCTGCTCCAGTCCTCGCTGAAAATTCGTAGTATAGATCACTAGGATTGCTAATGGTCAAACTATACGTCTCTAGTGACATAGTAATTTCAGTGTAAGTTTCATCTGTAAAATCTGCAGTGCTGGACGTTCTATAATACGCTTTTATACCACTTATAGCTGATCCTGCACTAGAGACAGTAAAATCAACTGTGGGTATTTTAGATGTCCAAGCCCCTGGTGTGTACGAACTGCCGCCAGCAGTTATGAAAAAATTATTCCAGCTCAGTGTTGTCGGATCGTAAGCCACACTACACCACCAGTGTGTAAGCACAGTGTTATTAGATTCTAGTGCGTAATATATGTACTGAGTACTAGTTATACCAGATAGTGCATAAGTATATTGAGTAGCAACACTCGAAGTATACACTTGGCTCCAAGTATCCGCTTGTGTCAAAGGAGGGATAGTACTATATTGATCATTTGAATAATGTATATATAATCTACCACCACTAATACCAATGTTTAGTGCCAATCTTATAGTTACACTTTGGTATGTCCAACTGCCCGACTCATAGGTCTTGCCATCTGGTGTGGACATTGTTGTACTACTGAATGTTGCGCCTTCCTTATCTAGTTTTACTAAATAATTATTACTTATCGCACTCTTCGAAACTAGATTGTATGCTCTAAAATAAAAATTAGTATTAATTGAATAATTGACCTCTAACTTGTATACACCATCCTCATCATTCCACTTTGTTGTTACTTTTATCCAGTCATTTTCACCAGGCTCATCCACAGTAGTATATTGTATCTCCGGGGCACTCGATACACTCTCGCCGCCCTCTTTTACAATAGTGAGTTTGAATATAACATCACTATATGTCCACGCACCTGAAACATACCCAGCCGACGGCTCTACAGTCACACTTAACTTTGTATTATCAAGTTTTGGAACAATGGAATAATATCCTAGGTTTTTAGCCTCATCAATAAAGACGACAAGATATGCGTAATATGCGTCTATATTAAACCGCAAATAGTCTTGCATGTCGTAGGTATAGGAAATACTATTATTTCCAGTGTAGGAATTGGAAACATCAAGGGTTCCCATAAAGTCATTTATATCAGTAGTATAATCTAGTGCGTATATATTATATATACTAATCGCCGAAGTTGTGTCTTTAAGAGCCAAAGTAACAGCAAAAGTGGCAGCAGACCAGTTTCCCTCAATATCGGCCTTTGTTGTATAAGTGCTTTGATTGCTAACATATGACTCGCTAACTAGTGTCGGATTCCCTTTGTCGATCTTGATTTGTTGAGCATTCGATAGCACTGGGATATAATTAACTGAATCTGTACGTATGCGCAAGTACATCGCGGCATTCGTGTCATTAGTAATTGCAAAATTAATAGTAATTGAAATGGTCATTGTGCTAGTAGCAAAACTAGAACCATTATACTCTGTCATCTCTTCAAGTTTTGTCCATGCTGTATCATAACCCAATTCAAATATTAATTTACCACTGTACAATGATGGAGTAAGATTAATTGTCGCCTGCGCTTTTATGATATTATTACCATTAATCCAAGTGCTACCATCATAGCTTGTCATAGCACTAAAGTCAGCGCTTTCCGCGCCATATTTATACTCAATACTCGAGACCGCAACGGTAGCATCATCCAATTTAGGTGTCAAATTCAACGTGGCAACATTTCCAGCTAAATCTTTGATGGTAATAACAAATGAATCACCGTTACTCTTAGTATCAAATATACACTTAAAACGTGATTTCTTTGTGTCAGTAGGTTTATTTAAGGTTTCTGCACTAAAATCACTGCTTGACGTGTTATATGAAAGAGTAGCTGTTGCAAAAATTCCTGAAATATTGTCTGTTGCGGTAAACTGAAAAGTGTATGGAACATGCGCCCAGGTTGTGCCATTTACGACATCCATAGCAGAATTCCAAAGTGTATCTAAATACGGTTGGTCAAAAACGGGTGCGGTTCTATCCCACTTAATACTACGGTTTAGGGTGTACGTTTTTGCACCTGAACCATCACCGTATGAAATCCTGAATATATACGAAGTGTTTGAGTCATCTTGATATTGTCTCTCAACTTCAGCAATTAATGGCTCAGTAGACTTTTCGCTGTCTTGTAAAGCATCCCAAGAATCTCGCGAAGTTATAACTGTCCATGATCCACCAGCATTGTACGATATTGATACACTAATACCCGATGGTACATAAGGCACACTCAATCCGAGTTTTATCGACGCAGCATTTGTCCAGGAGTCCATATCGTAATAATCAGCGCCTACTAAGTTAGTCGCAACTGGTGACACCGCATCAACGCGCTCTTGAATAACTTTAACATCCGCGCCACCATATCTTACTATGGTGTTTGTTATATGACCTGCATTGTCAATGACCTTAATCAAATGTTGATCGTATGTCGATATATTAATTACATATACTCCACCTCCAAGAGATATTATCGCGTCTTCGTCTAACGCAGCGTCTTTATAAAAATCATCTCCCTCTTCCAGTTTAGCTGCAGCATAAGATCTCTTATATACCTCAAACTTGCTAATGCCTGATACATCGTCTGTTGCATTTACATAAATTAATTGTGTTGAATAATTCCATGTATCCCCACTAATGTTGGGCTTGCCTGACACGTATGTAACAACGGGATCTACTAGATCTATTTGAATGTTTATTGTTGTAGTAGATTCCATCTCAAAACCGACACCCGATACGGCTTTGTATTTATATTCACCATTATCACTAGTAGCGTTATATGTGATTTGTGTTATGTGCCCTAAATTCACCCATTCTTCTGTATTAGGTTTCTTTGCGTAAATATTGTACGAACTTAAAGGTTCAGTTAAACTAAAACTAATTGTAATAGCAGAAGAACCCCAACCAGTTGAACTAGGTGTCACGGTAAAGTTAGTAATAGCAGCCGAATCCCTTTTATATGCTAGTGCCGAAGATATAGACACAACCGAAATATTCTCAAGTGTAGTGCCATAACTGGGGCTGCCGCCGCCAGCGGCTGTATAAGCAGCAAAAAATGTTATGGTATGTGCGCCAGTAGTATTATTATGATCTGGCACTGCCTCATATTCACAATATGCACTATCCGTCACGTATTTACTCGAGTCGTTGCAG
>JAITLB010000153.1 GCA_031278175.1 Christensenellaceae bacterium | reverse complement strand
TTTGGCACTTTCCCAGTATCTAAGGACATTGACATAGGTGGTAACATACTTCACAATGGTGTGACATCTAATACCTTAGCAGCATTTATTTTAGTTGCTGGTGATGTCAAGCCAGAATTTTATATGCGAACTACACCAGATGAGCGGATACAGAGTTTTGACGCTTTAGTGACGGATTCGGACGGGTTGTTGATTAAAGAAATCAATCATACCAGTGTGCGCAACTATTTAACATCAATTGGTTTTAAAATTGACCCCAATGACCCAAATTCTATAATAGAGTATCGCCATACTCTAGTGCGCATAGGAACGACAGGATCGGCATACACATTAGGTATCATTCAATTTACTCCTGAAGGATATATTGTAGTTGCATCACATGTTCCAACTGGTTCAAATATATCATTTACTACTGTAGATGATAAAGGCATCATTGAGACAGCGGCAGACTTGATTTCTAAATCAACACAAGATCCTAACAAGACATTAATTTGTTATTCTTGCATGCTACGGCGCTTAACAATAATCGATGCCTTTGCTGAAATTGAAGTAGTTCTAAATCAGGCTGGATCATCAAATTATCATTTCTCTTACTCGGGTGGTGAAATTTGTCCTGTAATGTCGGAAGAAGGAATCTATGTGAACAAATACCACAACCTTACACTGATTGCTTGTTTACTATAGATCATTAAAAAACTAAGCTATGTCTACATATTTACGCGGGAGTGGGCCTCAATAAATGGAACAAACCAAAGACATCAACAACGAGATTCAAACTGAATCAAAAGACGCGGAGATTTTGCGATTAAATCGCGAGATTAAAAAACTTACGCGCCATTTGAATTTCGCTGAAAGTCTACTTGAGCGTAGTCGCAGGATGACTATAGCAAAATCAAATGTCGAGTCTGTTCTCATTGCTGAAAAATCTAAGCAAGAAAAATATATGAACTTGCTACTAGAAAACAGTCCTGATATTATAATTCTATTTGATAGTGCAGGTCGTTTTATTTACTGTACCGATGCTTTTGTAAAACTTACAGGATACACAAGTTATGCCATTATCAATGGAAAATCTTTTACTGAAGTGTTTTCACAATTTATGCCCGATGAATGGACTAAAAGAATTGCAGACATGTTTAGAAATGCTCTTGAGCAAAAAACCCCATTATCACTAGAGGAATCCTTAAAGTTTTCTGCAAGTGCTAATATTCAACATTTCTCTATTCATTTTACTCCGCTAGTGAATGCGGCAGGTGAAACCGATGGATCCATTGCACTATTCCATGATCTCACAGAAATAACACAAGCTAAAGAACACGCAGAACAAGCAAGCAAAGCTAAATCCGAGTTTCTAGCCAATATGTCACATGAAATAAGAACACCCATGAATGCTATTATAGGTATGACTAGTATCGGGAAATCTGCAAATGACATAACTAAAAAAGATTATTGCTTAAACAAAATTCAAGACGCATCATCCCATCTATTGGGCATAATAAACGACATATTAGATATGTCTAAAATCGAAGCAAATAAATTCGAAATGTCGTTTACTGAATTTAATTTTGAAAAGATGCTTATTCGCGTTACTAATGTCGTTAATTTCCGAGTTGATGAGAAAAAGCAGAATCTGTTCGTTAAATTGGACTCGAAGATTCCTAAAAACATTATATCCGATGAACAACGCCTAGCACAAGTCATCACTAATTTATTATCAAACGCTATAAAGTTCACACCAGATTATGGAACTATAACATTATCTACTAACCTCGTATCGGCAGATAATGGTTCATGCGTTATTAAAATTTCTGTTACGGATACTGGAATAGGCATCTCAGATGACCAAAAAGATAAATTATTCAAGTCATTTTCACAAGCAGATGGCAGCATCTCGCGGCGTTTCGGTGGAACTGGATTAGGTCTTGCAATATCCAATAACATCGTTAGACTGCTAAACGGTGAGATCTGGGTCGATTCTGAATTTGGTAATGGTTCGACATTCTCGTTTACAACATCAGCTCTCTACACAACTATATCGGCAAAACCACTACTTAATAACGTGACATGGGGTAACTTGCGAATTTTAGCTGTCGATGATTCCGCTGATGTGCGCGAATACTTCGCAACATTTGCAAAAGATCATTCGCTGTCATACGATGTCGCAGCCGATGCCTATGAGGCATGGAAATTAGTTAACAAAAGCATAGACGACCCATATAATATTCTTTTCATAGACTGGATGATGCCTGGAATGGACGGAATTGAGCTAACCGAGAAAATTAAGAAAATTAATAGCAAATCACAACCTCCAGTAGTAATAATGATATCAGTGGGCGAATGGTCACAAATTGAAGCACGTGCTAAAAGTGCAGGTGTAGATAAGTTTATACCAAAACCGCTCTTTTACTCTGTCTTAGAAGATTGTATTAATGAATGTATAGGCGAGACAAAAAACAAGCAGTTCTCTGAATCTGATGGATTAGATTATACAAACAAGTTTTCTAAGAACACTTTACTGCTTGCTGAAGATATTGCAATCAATCGCGAGATTGTAATTGATCTATTGGCTGACACTGGGTTGCATATTGAGTGCGCTGAAAATGGTGTGCTTGCATGTGAGATGTTCCGTACCTCACCAACTAAATACGATATGATATTCATGGATATACACATGCCCGAAATGGACGGATACACTGCTACAAAATTGATCCGATCGATGAATTGTCCTAATGCAAAAACCATTCCAATTGTAGCAATGACGGCTAATGTATTCAAAGAAGATATTGAAAAATGCTTAAATGCTGGCATGAACGATCATGTCGGCAAACCATTAGATATAACCGAAGTATTAGTAAAACTCGTCAAATATCTAGCAAAATAATAAATTTTAATAGCTCACTGATTGAGCTAAAGGAGATATATCAATGATAAAATTTCTGTGTGCTTCAACATACGAAATCGATAACGTCGATTTAGCAGTTTCTGAGATTCTCGAACAGTTGGATTTAGAGAAAAATGCCTTAAAGCATTCTGTCGCTTTATTAACTTGTTTCCCCGAATTTATCCAAAGTGGTGTTCTTAGTGCAATATGCGAAGCGCTACCATTTGATACAATCGGTACAACGACAGTAGCAGCGGCTACGACTGGTAAGGTCGGTGCGCTAATATTATCAATAAGCGTTTTAACTAGCGATGATGCGCAATTCGTTGCTGTCAACTCTGATGAAATTACATCTAAAGATGCAGATAGCTTGCTAAGCGAAGCATATAGTGCAGCTTTAGCTAAACTTGACGGTGTAAAGCCAGCTTTGATGCTTACATACGGACCTCTACTAGTATCGCTAAGCGGCGAGGACCTTGTCGATAAGTTGAATGAAATAACTAACGGACTACCAATTTATGGCACAATATCGCTTGACCATAATGAGGATTATCACGAAGCTACTACAATTTTTAACGGCGAAGTATCTGCAACTAAACTAGCATTCCTTCTAATCGGTGGTAACGATATAAATCCAAGTTTTGGTGTTGCGACAATTTCTCCAGAGCGCATTAGAGATGCTAAAGCAACCGTCACGGAAGCTGCGGATAATATTTTAAAGTCCGTAAATAACATTTCTGTTTATGATTATTTCAAGTCACTCGGATTAGTATCGCCATCTGGTGTAGTAGATGGTATTAATGTTATACCATTTGTTTTAGATTATAAAGATGGAACAGAACCTGTCGTTCGCGCAATATTTATGATTTCGCCTGATGGCCATGCTGTTTGTGGCGGCAATATTCCGATCGGGTCCTCTCTATCCATAGGATCACTTGATCGCGATGATATTCTAGCAACTACTGGCAAAGTTGTTGCATCAAATATTGTTCCAAGCAAAAATAATGTTGTCTTGCTGTTCTCTTGTCTAGCACGAAATTTGGCACTCGGAACTGATAACCTTGCTGAAATGCAAGTAATCGAAAAACTATTGCAAAATAGAAAATATCATTTCTCGTATTCTGGTGGTGAGATTTGTCCTGTGTATGATAGTGCTAATAAAAAATGGGTCAATCGCTTTCATAACGAAACTATCACATACTGCTTGATATAAAGGTGATGAAAGCCCCGTAACAAGATTTGATAGGATCATAGAAAAAACAATTGTCGCTGACTTCCAACCTCATTTTAGCGCAATTATATAAAAATATATCGCAAGATAGTAAATTAATTGTGTCACGGTGTCCAATTTGCAAACTGCACCTGTGACAACTACTCTGGTGTGTTTTAAACCCTAGTCACTTGTCTTTAGTGACTAGGGTTTTATTTGCTTTGCAGGTTTAGCTTACTTTTTGTAAAGATAGTGTGCTCGTTATTGTGGATTATTGTAGCGACATGTTATATAATGCCATATATAGCTTTTGCTCATTAGAATGATGCCTAACAATATACGTATATGATCCGTCAGGGTTTTCTATCGCCTCGATATCATCAGTTGGGCTGTAACTGTTCACACCGCTACTTGCACCACTAAGCTTTAAATATAGATCATTAAAAAAACGGCCCACTTTCTGTAACGATCCAAAATTATCTGGATATTTTGCCGACTTGCGATCTGCCACACATAGCGGGGATATCTCTAATTTTTCTATTTCATTACTCATATTTGCATAAGTTAGCATCTTAATAATCTGAGAGATATTATTCATATAGAAGGAGTATCTTATATATGGATTCTCTGACGTTAATGTAATATAATGAGCAATCAATTCTGCATCACTCTCCCACATTATACCTTTATTATGGGAAATTTCATGTGCTATCGTATGAGGCATCAATAGTATCGGCATGTCTGTGTTAATATGCGGTTCAGCAGTTGGTTGAAATGATACACCTATTATACTAAACCATGACCAAATCGGACTTGAAAGTAATGGCTTGACTTTAGGTGTAAAAGAACTAAAGTATGACTCATCCAACCTTGAAAACTCTGACCTTACCATTTCACATGTCTCATCAAATGAGTACGGCCATACGATGATGCCATTTTCTCGCTCAAACGATGCAGCTAACTTGTTCATATCATCTATATAGTAGTGTACCATGTCTAAGATGAAATCTTGCTCAGGAGTGCTCTGATATTGTGGAACATGTTTCTCCGCTGGATCTCTGTAATAGGATACAGATGCTGTTACAGTGTAAATCAGTGCAACGATTGTAATTGCTTGTGTTAATCGGAGGAGATTTTTGACCACATCACAAAAATGTCTTTTTCTTAGATATTTAAATATCTTGATAATAAGCACAATACCTATTACCACCATAGCAAGGATAAATAACTCAAATAAAGAAAATGGAAGAGTTGAAGTAAATGTACCAACTAAATATATATAGACTCTGCTTATACCACGCGCAAAAACATATTCTGCAACGTAAGGAATATTTTTTAAAAGCAATAATATACAGATAGCAACTATAACTATACCAATTGATATCGCTTTTCTAAGTAACCGCTTATGTTTCAAAGGCATAATTAGTTTCTGTTCGAATGCAGTGGTGCTGCAATTCGTCCCCCACGGCTTATGAATTTTTTAGGGCTGATTTTAGAAACTTTCATTATCGGTGCATGTCCTAATAATCCACCGAATTCTACATACTCACCTACATCTTTGCCTATTACAGGGATAAGTCTCACCGCTGTAGTCTTATTATTCACAACACCGATGCTAATTTCGTCAGCAATGATCGCTGAAATTATCTCCGCAGGAGTATCACCTGGTATTGCGATCATATCAAGACCAACGCTACAAACAGCCGTCATAGCTTCTAACTTTTCAAGCGACAGTGCCCCACTGTCGGCAGCTTCAATCATACCGATATCTTCACTGACTGGTATAAACGCACCAGATAACCCACCAACATGAGAAGATGCCATTATGCCACCTTTTTTAACGGCATCATTTAAGAGTGCTAAACATGCTGTGGTCCCAGCACCGCCAACTTGCTCTAAACCAATTTCTTCTAATATTCGTGCAACAGAATCACCAGCTGCTGGTGTTGGAGCAAGAGATAAGTCAACTATTCCAAATTGCGCATCGAGCATTTTAGCTGCAGTCTGAGCAACTAATTGCCCCACTCTTGTCACCTTAAATGCTGTTCTCTTTATAATCTCACATACATCATCTAAATTACCATCGGGAATAGATTCAAGTGCCGTTTTGACGACTCCAGGTCCACTGACCCCGACATTTATAATCCTATCGCCCTCACCGACACCATGAAATGCACCAGCCATAAATGGATTATCTTCAACAGCATTCGCAAAAACGACAAATTTGGCACATCCTATACTCGACTCACTAGCAGTAGCAATTGCTGTTCTTCTGATGATCTCACCCAAGCGACAAATTACATTCATGTTTATGCCCGCTCTAGTAGATGCGACATTGACTGAGGAACAAACGCGCTTGGTAATAGATAAGGCTTCAGGTATTGACTCAATTAATGCGGTCTCGTATGCCGTTGCACCTTTTTGAACTAGTGCTGTATAACCACCAATGAAATTGACACCAATTTCAGCTGCGGCCTTGTCAAGTGCGCATGCAAGATCTAAATAATTTAGATGACTAGCACCTATCAAACTTATCGGAGTGACTGAGACGCGCTTGTTAACAATAGGCACACCATACATTTCGCCGATCTTATCACCTGTTGTTACCAAATCTTTTGCGGATCGGACGACCTTATCATAGACCTTTCTAGCAGTAGCTTTACTGGTTGTGCCAATGCAATCTAAAAGAGAAACACCCATGGTAATCGTTCGAATATCTAGGTGCCTTTCATTAATCATTTGTACAGTTTCTATTATCTCGTATTTATTAATCATTTTACCTGCTTATTAAAGAACTATATTCTATGCATAGCCTCAAATATGGCCATATGCCTAATTGAGATATCTAGTCCCATCTCATCGCCTTTTTCTCTTAATAGATGCGCAATTTCATCTATCGGCTTAGCATCTTCGCTAAAACTTACAGCCATGATCATAGTGAAATTCCCTTGTAATATAGTTTGGCTAATATCTTCAATATTAATCTTTTCCGCTGCAAGCAATCCACTTACAGCTGCAATTATTCCTATTCTATCAGCACCTATTACTGTTATAAACGCTTTCATAAACATAATTCCTTTGTAGCTTTTGCAATTCTTTCCGCTTTTTCAATAGACTCACTACTAGTATTAGCATAAACCAATACATATATTTTCAGCTTTGGTTCTGTACCACTTGGACGTATACAAACAAACTGTCTGTTTTTTAATTCAAAGTAGATTACGTCAGACTCTGGCATGGCAATCATCTCGCTATGATCTGGGTATTGTCGTATACCTTTCATGTAATCTGAAACGGATAAAACTTTTTCATCATCTAAATAGGCAATTTGAAGCGTCCTAAGCTTGCTCATAACTTGGGCCATATCAGACATTCCAGATAACCCTTTATATGCAATAGTAAGATTCTTTTCAGTATAATAACCATACTTCTCAAAAATCTCTATTAGTCTGCCATATACAGTTTTGCCAATAGATTCGTAATAGATCATCATCTCAGCAAACAACATACTTCCTACAACTGCGTCTTTATCACGTGCATGTGTCCCACGAAGCGTGCCAAAACTTTCTTCAAATCCAAATATGTATTGATATTTGCCGTCCTCTTCCCACTCCTTTATCTTTTCACCGATAAATTTAAACCCTGTTAAAACATTAAAGGGCTTTGCGCCATAACTATATGCAATGCGGTCAGCAAGCGTTGTTGATACTATGCTTTTAACTACTGCTGCATTTTGAGGTAGTGATTTTTGTTCAGTTAGTCTAAGTAGAATATAATCTAAAAGCAATATGCCTATTTGGTTACCCGTCAGTAATATGAATTTGCCTTCTGAATTCCTTATAGCGACACCAAGTCTATCACAATCTGGATCTGTTCCCAATACTACGTCAGCTGAGATTTTTTCACCTTCTTCAATTCCCAATTTAAGTGTATCAGCACTTTCAGGATTAGGCACATTCACCGTGCTAAACTCAGTATCAGGATTTGCTTGCGAGGCAACGACAGTAGCATTAATTCCAAGTCTCTTAAAAATTGTAGTTACAGGAATATAACCAGTACCATGTATTGGAGTATATACTAATTTGATGTTAGCACCAAATTTAGCAGTAATCTCAGGTGATAGCGACAATTTTATAATAGTATCATAATATGCACTATCTACTTGACCACCTATAACTGTTACGTTGGGGGTAATAGCTTTATCGGATTTGCCTTTATACTCATAAATATTTAAGATTGTAGTATGTGGCAGAGAGAAATAATCCTCTATTTTGCTTATGTAGTTTACAACATTATCAGTTGAATTAATAGACATTTGCGCGCCATCATCGCCGTAGACCTTATACCCATTATATTCCTTAGGATTGTGGCTTGCGGTAATCATAACTCCCGCAAATGCCTTGTAATACCTAATTGCAAAAGAGCATATCGGCACTGGACGTACATCCTCAAATATTAATGCCTTGATGTTTGATGCATCTAAAACTTCAGCGACAGCAAACGCAAATTCTCGTGACATTCGACGCGTATCATAAGCAATTACAACACCTTGATCCATAGCCGATTGTCCACAGGATATGATATATTTTGCTAATCCGTATGTTGCTCTTCGAACAGTGTAAACATTCATTCTGGAAGTTCCTAGTGCAACCTCTCCTCGCATGCCAGCTGTTCCAAAGGCTAGATCCACCTCAAAGCGTTCAGCTATTTCATGTGCGTTCCCTCTAATGGCTTCTAATTCGTGTTTTTCATCACTAGCAACACCATTAAGCCATGCATTATATTTAGTAAGATTAGTCATGTTTACACCTCTACTGTTTTTTTGAAGTACAGTTATTGACTTGTAATATTTTACATGTAAATTATATCAAACACATTGCATTATTGCAACATATCTAACATTTACAATATTTAATTGCAGAACTAATTGATGAATATTTGAAAAAATGGCGACAATAACACTATCAAATCGATATGTAAGAGTTCTACTCTCCTATAATTCGTGTTTCATCAATTTCATCTGAAATGATCGGACATTTCATGGCGCGTCACATTAAGTGACAGAGCATAACTACTCCTTGCTTAATTCTCTAAAA
>JAITLB010000087.1 GCA_031278175.1 Christensenellaceae bacterium | reverse complement strand
TATCATATAAACAATTCAGTATTATATTATGATGAGTTAGTTAATTACATATTTGTGACTAATACGACTGTGGTGGTTGAGCGCGTCAGGAATAGTTTCTCATTGTCATTTGTTTATGATGGTGGCATATTCGAGATAACCTCACTAAAGGGACGCAAGACGATTGATGCAGTTATTGTTGAAAGCGATATATCGACAGACGAATTAAATATATATAATGCAATATTTGACAGTTTGCTTGTATATTCAGATCAAACATGTCAAACTAATGTATCTAAAGAAGAGTTGGAGGCACAGATATTGTTGTATGATATAGTGCTCTACATTGCGCATCGCATCGAATTTATCATTACGATTGATTCATTTGACCAGGTAATGAGTGATAGCATTGAAATTCCTATTTATGATAGCGGTACTGATTTTGATTTAAGCCTCGAAATCATGAATGCGGTTTCTACAGGTTACATACTAGTTGGATTATCATTAAGTAATGATGATACATATATATCCATACAGTATTTAAAAACTATTGTTCTTAACATCAATAAAAATATTACCATCTACGCTACTTTAGAGGCTGATCCCGATTATATTCCACCACTTTTACCAGTTGATTATTCTAATGAAGTTTTTGTTGGTAATTGGGTTGCGATGTATGCTGGTGAGTTTGGTTTAGTAAGTGCGAATCTCGAATTATCATATGATGGCACTTACGATTATATCACATTTGCAAATGGCACTGTTATATGTCACATATGGGGAGAATATAGGTTAGTAGGCAACGATATAGAGGTACATAATCTGAAATTAGAACATGAGTACCAATTAATTTCAGTAACTGATTTTAAAATAGATATACGCTTTGCTATGGATAACATGCTGATAACGGATTCATTTATTATAAACGGCATGACAGTATATTCATATAAACATCTACTTGTACGTGGTGAGGTCAGACTTGTAAATTACAATGGTAGTGGTATTTGTGGTGAATATTTACTAGTTCAGTCTGTGAGTGACGGCAATTATGTTACGACCTTAATGTCTAGTATTACTTTGCGAGAGAATGGCACTGCTACCATGACCATAATGTCGGATGTTAATGGTTTAGCAACATATGCTGTTGAAAGTGATGGATATTATAGAATATTACAAGATAATAGCATATGGTTTATTTCAAATGGTGAGCTTGGAATTTTGGATATTTCACAGTTCTTCGAGAGATATATAAGAACAGATTTGGATTATTCAACAGTTAAGGCGATTGGAATGTGGGTGGCATTGGATGCTGACGCTTGGGGATTTGCAAATTTAATCGAAATTGATATTAATGGAATGCTGTCAGCTTATTATGAGTCAACTATGTTTACAACGAATTATGATGTGCATAATGATTACAAATATACAGCAATTATACAGTTAGGCGATCAATCATATATAATAAATATCGAGCTTGAAGAAACTAATATACTGCGTTTTGCAATTATTAATATGCAAGACGGGACGGTTAAAGTATTTAGGTACAACCGTATTGACGAAAAAAATGGGAGTGTACTATGAACATATTCATTTTTAGAACAAAATCTTTTAAATTACTATTTTTTGCATTATTTGCAATGTTGTTTATTGCGTTGCTTGTAGCATTGACGATTAGTGCAAATGTTGCTTACGGAATTGACGATGGTGACATCTATTACGATTACGAGCGTATTTTTGCAACTGGTGTAGAGATTGTTGCGCCTTTTGATGCAACAGAGATTAAACCAAATGCCTCAATTCGCTTAAGCGTTAATTTAACACCTTTCTATGCAAATCCACAATCAATTATTTATAATCTAAAGGTGTTTGATCCATTAGGGAACCAATTAAGCGAAGGTGATGCATTTGCAAGTGTAGATATTGATGGGAAATTATCAGTTTCATCCAATGCGCCTATAGGTGGGACAATTAAAGTAATAGCTGATGTTGAAGGCACGATTAGTCCAGAATATGTTTTCACTATTATAAAAATACCTGTTGAGGAAGTTATAATATCATATAACACAATTACTAGCACAAATCAGACAGTTCCAATTGTCGTCTATCCTGGTCAAAGCGTTGCATCAACAAAAAACATAATCCCTGAAAACGCGAGTTACCCTAGAGCTGTATTTTCGTTTGCTGGAGATGAAGAAGAAGTAGCTTTGAGTAGTACGTATGCAGAAATTGATTCAACAACGGGTTTAATTACAGTTAAAAATAACATTAATGCGCCTAATGCGTCTTTCAAAGTGAAAACTACAGTTGACGGAATTGAAAGTGGGCCATTAGAGTTTTCTATTTATGTACCTACATCGACACTTGAGATTGTGGCAAGCAATAATTCGCCGATATCAACTAAAGATAGAGCTGATACGGTATATATGACCACCTATGTTTCACAGTATGCAAGTAAGAACAATCCTCAATTTAGCATACGACCACAGGACTGGGCATATGTTGATTCAATAGTTGACAATGCCATAATCATTAAAACTAATATACAAGTCTCAAATGCACAAATTGTAGTCACCGCATTACAAGACGATATAGAGGCATCAGTTATACTTAATATTTATGTGCCCGCTACAAATGTGAGTCTATTTGCATCTACAAGCTCAATTACAATGGGAAACTCTTTGAAGATAGGGTACTCTTTAGATCCAGTATGGGCATCTAGTACTCCAGTATTTACCGTTGATAATTCTGAATATGGAAACGTTTCAAAAGATGGTGTGTTAACAGTATATGATGTCACTTCACAAAACCTAAAGATAACAGTTAGTGCATCTATTGATGGTATAACTGACGATTTGACATTTGATATAATTGTGCCAGAGGCCACTGTGGATTTAGTAATTGATAATGTAAAACCAGTTTCTTCAAGTACAATTGGTGAAAAATTCACATTAACAGCCTTACCAGATTCAGACGCTATAGGTGATCCTGTAATTTCTGTTTTAGAAGGTAGCGCATATATTAAAAGTCGCACTAACGACACATTTACACTGAAAACTGGAATTAGTGCGATTAATCCTTACATAATTTTTCAGGCAAAATGTGTAAACGCAATTAAAACCCTCAGGGTAGACATATATATCCCAGCTGAAGCCATTACTATTTCAAGTTCAGTTACTCAAATTAATGAAGGATCAATTTACTCATTACATGCACCTATTATTTCACCATCAAACAGTAATAATAAAGGATATTGGTTTGAAATAATTGATGGTGGTCAATATGCTAGTATCAATGCCGATACTGGACTTATTGCTGTGACAAATACTGTTGGTGTCGCTAATGCTAAATTTAAGGTTCAAGCTTTTACGATAGTCGATGGTAATAAAGCATCTAATATCTTAGAATTTTCTATTTATGTTCCGACAAAGAGTATTTCATTTAGTGCTAAAACTTATGTTCTTAACTCTAAAAAACTGAGTAGTGATAGTGTTGTATTAACTAAAAGCATCAATTCAGATGCTACAAACACGGCAGTGAAATATAGAGTAATAAATGGACAGGAATATATACATTCTTCATACTTATCACAGAGTAGCGGTTCGCACTATCTAACAGGTAGCACTTTGAAAGTAGCAATTGGAATTGCTGTAAAAAATGCTAAAATAGTTCTGCGTGCTATAGGTGCTGATTGTGAATCGTCTAATGTGGAATTTAGCATTTATATTCCCATAGAAAGTGACGATATTGTATTTAGTACAAATATTGCTGATGCTCGATATGATTTAAATTTAGATAGATGGTATGTCCAGCGAGAACGCAGTTATGCAATTACAGCTAAAATGACTAAGGCATATGCTAGCGCTTCAAATGCATCTCAATTAACTTACAGTCTGATATCATCAACTAATGCTACGATTGATGCAAATACAGGTATTGTTTCCGTCAAAGAGACAGCGCTTATTGAGGGATCAATAAGCGTGAGGGCCACGAGTGTTGATGGGACGTATGCGAGTATAGTTGTTTATGTTGAAGCTGTTTACGCTACAGCGATTAATTCGATTGCGGTATATCGCGCTAATGGTGTTCTTTTTAATTTGAACAGTGATTATGCATTGCCTGGAGAGAAGTTAGAGTTTGCAGTTGTATTCAACCCTTTTAATCAGAACTCAAAAACTATCACCCTGTCATCTGAACACAATAATGGTTCATACAACGCTACTGTTTCTTCCGCAAATAAAACTGTAACTATACCATCAGCTAGTAATATTCGAAATGACAATCCTTTATTTAGAATTACAGTAAAGTCATCACAGAATGGTGTTTCAATTGAATATTCACAAACGATTAATATTAAAGTCAAAGTCCCAGTGACATCATTCACGATTGGACAAGCACAAATAGACAGAGGTGGCGCAGCTGCGACATCATTAATTACCAAATTTAACACAAACAATTATGCTACTAATAAAGGTTGGACCTACACTAATCTTGAGATTAGTGTA
>JAITLB010000076.1 GCA_031278175.1 Christensenellaceae bacterium | reverse complement strand
TAAATCTGGGTTAGCGAACAAGTCTAATAATTAACTGCCTATATACAAACTCAAACAAGACTCTAGAGCGGTTATTCAACATTTGAACATCTCTACAGTTATTTGCTTATTTGAGCATCTACCACTTGCCAAATAATTTTATATCGTGTTAATTAGTTCAAAAAATCTGTGAGCATTGTCACTCAACAAATTATTATTTATACACTTTTTTTAGTTGTTCAACATTGACGATTACGTGCACTACTAGCTTACCCAGTTGATTCCATTCGTATCTAAATAATTCATAACATCTTCTGAGGGAATGCAAAATGCTATGCCATAAATTGGGTTTCCTTTGCTATCTTTGACTCTAAAAGTTGTTAATCCCAATAGTTTGCCTTTATTGCTCACCAATGCACCGCCACTATTGCCCTCATTGATTATTAAGTCGCATTGAATTACATTGTGCATTCTCTCATCATATTCTATATTAACTCTCGCTAAGCTTATATGACCATATGTCAAACCTATTCCATGATTCATTCCGTTGCCAACAGCAAGCACTTCATTTCCTACCTTAAGCTTATCAGTCTTAGCAATTTTTATCGGCTTCAACTTGTAATCGGGCATTGATTTAAGCTTTAAAATCGACATATCGACATCATTATCATATGCTATCAAATCAACCTCTCTGTATTCATCTTCAAAAGAAAAGCGAATATAGTACCTTTCAAACTCAATTTGTGTTGCCATTTGCGTGTATGTAACGACATGCGCATTGCTTATAAAGTATCCGTCTGAATTAATGAGTACTGCTGAACCATACGAAATAATATTCTCGCCAGTTTCCGCTTTAACTTCTACTACTTGTCGCGCAACTGATTGATAAATTTTAGCATAACTCGGTTTCGCAATAACGACAGCATAAAACATAATTAATACTGCAGCAAGCAAAACAATTAAACTAACTATTATTATTGAACTTCTTTTTTTAACCATATCTAACCTTTAATAAAACAGCGCAAAACAGATTTGCTTGAGTCAAGTATCATCCATGAGAATGATTCCATTTAAAGACACTCCATTATAGATTACAGAAATTACCGCTCGAGTCTTTTATAATTGATATAAAATGCTGAGGCGATTGAACTATTCATTGCACCAGTAATTTGAAACAATGTTTGTTTGCATTTTAGAGACCTCTAAGCTGAATAGAATGTGTTCCATCTAGCACTCGTGGAATGAAAGCATTGATCCACGCACTCGCAAAAGAGCGGGACTTTTATAGAATTAGTTTCAACAAATGCAAAATATATTGATCCGTCGAATAGAAGACAGTCTCTACCAACCATTATCGCTGCTATATTTCCAGTTGCGCTTAAAATGCTTAATGATTCCCCTAAACACCTTAAACTACTGTAACAAGCAATTCCACTATCATGGCACTCTTTAACATAGATAGCAAACAGTAATACCAAGTTTCAAATTAATCTTGTTTATAAAAGCAACCTTTTGCTATATTCTACCACTTACATTCAAAAGTTTGATGTAAATTATGATTGCAATTTGTATTTGCTGTGACTATGTCAACTAGTCCCATGCAACCTCTAATATCGATATGTTAACTTTAGCTTTTACTAAAGCAACTATTGCCATTGCTTGTCTAACAACTGTTTTACGTCAAAGATTTCAAGATCAGCGTAAAGCTTATGGTTCTAGATATCACTTAAGCGTATCGGAAACTTCTAGACATATTAAACGTTTTCATCTTAACCAACAAATGTTAACTAGCAAGCAATTAATAATTGGGTTGCCTATATCTGGCAATGCGCTTAGCACAACACACATTAACGTCTACCTTTGTTTTACAACAGACACTTGAAAATTAGGATTCTGTTTCTTTGCATTACTGCAAGTGAAACTAAATTCAAATCATATAATAGCGGTAAGTCTAGTGTCTTATATCCAACAAAATCGGAATTTATATCCATAACAACCAATTGCATCTTAAAAACACTCTAATACACTCTTAATCCACATCAATATTTGTAATCACAACAGCGAGTGTTTTAATACTGAGAGATTGGTTAATTAAAATCCTTTAGACTGAAATTCAAGTAATGGTAACAAATACTAAACTTAGATAAATGGATCCTAATTCTTTTCAGTTTAAGTAGTATTATATTAACATGCCACATGCTATAACACAAGAGATATGTTTAATATATTCATAATTGTACAGTGCAAACTGGTCTTTGTCAAGATTGAAGTCCACATCCGTCATAAATAACAAAAACGACATGGTCTTAAAAACACATACAAGCTAACTCTGAAAAACCTCAACAATATTTCAGACATGATACATACTAAAAATATTGCTTATTAATGCCCTTTAAACACATTTTTCATTGCTACAATCTGTGTGATGCTAAAACCTGACTACAGTTGTTATGTAATATGTTGTATGCGCTTTTGAGATTTATTAATGAACAAAACATCGGATCAGCCTAAATTTTAACAATGTAAAACGCGCAAGAACTTTGTAACACCATTTTAAATCAAATCTCACTGGATTTTAATCACCTCTCATATTAGCACAAATATGGCACCATAACATGATCATATCTATATGCACATCTAAATTCTCTATCATTAAACATCACCCAATAATGTTATCGTGGTTGTATTTTCATCAAAGAGAACATTGTATTCCAATGTTAACACAGCGACCTTTTCATCGTTCTCATAGTACCCTGAAACTACTGGGTTTGAACTAAGTATTTCATTCTCATAAAGATAGATTTCAAATTTTCTATCCTCTTTCCATTTGAACAATATATCAACCATCTCCCCAGCTTTATTTTTTGCCACACCTTGACTTTTAAATAAGCTTTGTCTCGAAAAATGCACGCTGATTTCATTGTTGACGCTCGACCAAGAGATGTTTAAATAATCAGCAGCATCTATTTGGGTCTTATCTACAGTGCTTTTAGTAAACAA
>JAITLB010000036.1 GCA_031278175.1 Christensenellaceae bacterium | reverse complement strand
GTCTCCGAATTGAATTAATGGAAAAACTCCAAAAAACTTCAATTGCTTATTTAGACGGTGTATCCAGAGGTGATCTGCTCAGTCGCATGACTAACGACATAGATTCTATAACAGAAGGCATAACACAGGGAATGACACAGTTGGTTTCTTGCGTTGTCACCGTCATAGTCACAATGGGGTTTATGGTTACTCTAAATCCAATTGTTGCGGCATCAATCATAACACTAACCCCGCTCTCCATTATAACCACTGCGAGAATAGCCAAAAAATGTCAGGGTGTATTCAAAAAGCAACAACGTGATCTTGGATTGGTTAGTGGATTATCGGAAGAAATGATTTCGGCACAAAAACTTGTGATTGCATACAACTATACTGATAAATCAGTCTCACAGTTTTCCGAATTAAATGAAAGCTTTAGAAAATCATCAATGTCTGCTGGCTTTTATTCGTCTTTAAGCAACCCCATAACAAGATTTATAAACAACATTGCATATCTAGTCGCTGGTGTGCTCGGTGTTGTTTTGCGGCTTAGTGTGGGCACAATTGGAGGCTTTCTCGTATACGCAAGTAGATTTGCTAGACCATTCAACGATGTGGGCAATATATTGCCACAACTTCAAAGTTCAGCAGCATCCGTGTCGCGCATTTTGGATATTCTAGCAGCACCAGAAGAGCAAGATCCATCAAAGGCAACTATTGACCCTACTGCAATATCTCCACAAATTGTATTCGATGATGCTTCGTTTTCATATAATAAGAATAAACCTTTTATCTCTGGACTTAATTTAACACTAAAGCCAGGACAAAAAGCAGCTGTGGTTGGCAGAACTGGAAGCGGAAAAACAACACTCGTCAATCTGCTTTTAAGATTTTATGATATAGATTCAGGTAATATTACGATAGGTGAATACAATATATTCGACATATCAGCAGATTCGCTAAGACACTGTTTTGGGATGGTATTACAAGACACTTGGATAATGAATGAAACTGTAGCATATAATATTGCATATGCTAGACCAGATGCAACTCAAGAAGAAATAGTAGCAGCCGCAAAAGCCGCACGATGCCATGAGTTTATAATTCAAACTGAAAAAGGATACGACACTATATTAGGTGGTAGCAACGATGAATTATCAGAAGGTCAACGTCAATTGATCTGTATAGCACGCGTCATGCTCGAAAATGCACCTATGCTTATTTTAGATGAAGCTACTAGCAGTATAGACACACGCACTGAGCGCATGATCGGCGAAGCTTTTGATGAAATAACTAAAAATAAGACCAGTATTATAATAGCGCATCGATTATCAACAATAAGAAATGCTGATGTAATAATTGTATTAGATAATGGGAAAATTGTTGAATATGGATCTCATCATGAACTCCTTAGAATTAATGGTCTTTATCATACTCTATATAACGCACAGTTTGCCCATCAATCACAGTTGAAATAATATACCACTACTATTTAAAATTGTATGTTTGCGATTTAGAATTGTATGTTTGCGATTTTAAATTAACAGTCACTATATGAGTGCACCCTAAAACCCAAACAAGTGAGAGGTTGACTCTTACTTTCTCTTTAAAGTTTTTCGCGCTTTGTAAAAGATGTCAGTTATTTAAGTATTGCTATTAATCATCAAATGTTAACAATGAATAATAGCGCTTCCCCAATACCGCAATATTGGATCTTTAGATGGAACTTGTTTTTGGGTTAATTAAGCACATTTGACAATTAATTATATCCTAAATTCCCGCAGTTATCAGCATGCCGACAAAAAACAAAAGCAAATAGCCGCAGGACACCTTGCAAGAATTAAGATAGAACACATAAACGCACGCTTAAAAATATTCAAAATATTGTCTAACCTATGCCGCAATCGACATTAAGATTTTTAAGAATCAGTATCACCCGCGTATCATTAATCTAAATCTGGATTAGTAATCAAGTCTAATAATTGAAATAGTGGGATGTGCGAAACGCTAAACAAACGTTAGAGTTTTTTTAATAATATCATATGTTACGATTTAGTTCTCTAAACTGAGCAAATGTTCATTATTTGTTAAAATTAACTCTAATAATTAGCGCTCAGTCGAATTATTAACTATATTTAACAAGAAACATTGCTTAATTGCTTGATTTTTAGGGTAATTGGGTATACAATATATGTGCTATCTGCTTAATATGGAATATGATAGGGTTTTAAAATCTTTTTCACTTAAGTCTATTACGTTTTGTATGAAAGGTGGCTTTAACAACTTGATTTTCGGTGTTCAGGGCAAGTGTAATTTGTTTTGCTCACGAATGCTTTGAGATTATATTTGTAAAATTCTGTACATAGGGTGGAGAAAATCATGAAAACAGCAGTCGTAGCAGTCATATTCTCAATTCTATTGTGTCCTACCATGTATAATGGCTTGTCATTAGCCGAATCTAGCGATACACCAGATTATATTATTTCGGATTCACCAGTAGATGTGTCCGTTTCGCTTAATAAAACAGAACTCAACATCAATGAAAAATTGGCTGTTGCCTTTTCTTTTCCAGGGAAACCAAAAACCTGGTATTATAAATCTGACAGCATAGAACTTATAGACGAAAGAGAAACTGACGGAGAAATATATATTGACATCATTCCGGGTGTCGGTGCTGGTAGATTTTCCCTTTACATTGATTTGGGTAGTGGAGTACAAAAAGAAACAGTATATATGTACGCAGAGTGTGGCAAGGGTGGCACTGCCGGTAGAGGTGGCGATGGAGGAGACGGTGTCTTTCTCGGTGCTACAGCTAAAGAAGGTGGCAAAGGAGGCGCAGGTGGCACTGGAGGTGATGGTGGTATTGCAGGTTCTGGTGGATTTAATTATGTCGGAGGCAATACTATAGGTAACCGCACTTTAATTACAGGGGCTAATGGAACTGCGGGTGATGGTGGTGATGGTGGAAATGGCGGTGCTGGTGGATCTGGTGGTAAAAAGACAACTGGTGGTAGCGCGTCAGCTGGCGATACTGGATCAACAGGGGATACTGGTGCAGCGGGAGTCGGTTGTATATAAATTCCAACGTCTGTCCT
>JAITLB010000031.1 GCA_031278175.1 Christensenellaceae bacterium | reverse complement strand
GCACATCATATATGTGACTGCATATGCACAGGTATACGTTAAATCTATTTTGTAGCACAAAGTCAGATTCGCTAGTTTATTTATATCTCTCTCATATGTGTAGCGATATATTGATCTCTTAATCTCTTGTGGGCATCTAAAGATACTCACCCTACATGCAATTTATCATTGAATTATACCAGTATTTAAATTCATTTTGACTTTGGAATTTAGAACTATATGAATATAACCACAAAAGATATGTGATATAAAATTTGCACAAGAAAAATTTTGACAAGCATAATTTGTTTTGCTTGCTTTTACTAAACGACAACTTGATTAATGTCCTTTAGTGCAGAATATCTCTGAAATGTCCTTGTAGCACACAAATGCTTCTGTGTCGCAAATTGGTGCAATTGACAACCATTTTGCGACATGCTCTCTTTAAACTACATGATTTATTCGTGTAACTGATTCAGCACTTGAATAATTGCATTTTAGTGTCGATCCAGTTCGCAAGCTTGGCATCTTGCGCAATAGCAACCACCTCATCGATGAGAAAACATCCACTCATAAAGTTCCGACATAAACTGTGCTCGTATGGGTTTACTGTTAAATATCTTTTATGGTTTTGAAAAGCCAATTAATAAACTATAATTTTCACTTTCTGCAAGTGTCCACTTTATTGGTTTGGCTTTAAACTAACTCATCCCTTTAACCGAAAACTTAGGCATATTTTTGCCACGATATTCGGAATCCAACTGTCCTATCTGGTAAAGTACTATTTTGCGCATTCCAACGGCAGGTTTCAAACAATACTGATTAAAGTCATGTGGTGTTATGTCCTCAGGTCTTCTTACGTTTGGGAATAATAGTTTCAAATATCCTGTTGCGATTCTCTTAACAGCTTCTGTATCGCGTGTGTCAGCTGGGGTATCGGGTAGTTCGACTAAATAATCGACAATTCCACGATATGTGAAGTCCTCGCGCAACTGATGCATTATTGACGTAAAATATTCCGAATTCAAAGCAAAACCACAAATCTTGAGTTCTTCATTCATTCTTGGAATATCCCAACCTTCTATGAAACCATGAAAACGATCAAGTAATGCGCTTTCTTTAAATAATACTGGTAGGTTTGCGAACAAGTTACCGTATTTGTCCATTTCTTCTTTGTCGATGTTGCCTAGCAAAACAATGCCAGCAAACGAACTCCCCGACCATGCATCACCTCTGTACACACCGTCCTCCATATATGTTTTGAGAACGGAACGCATATCACCGTAATCATTACATGAAACGGTCTGGATTTCGTCTATGCCTAAAAAATCGTTATGGAAAACGATCCCCTGTGTCCGCTTGGCTTTATCATAGAACAGTTTAGCGCGTGAAATCGTGCCACCTGCAAGCAAATATCCAAAGCGACTAAGTCTGCCAAATAAGTACGATTTACCTGTTCCTTTGGGTGCAAGTTCAATTAGATTTAGTCGCTTCTCGACAAAAGATAATAACCTTTTTATCATTGACAACTTATACTTGCGCTCTGCATATCCTGCTGCGTTGTAGTCTATTGCTCCAAGTATTAAATCTATCCACTCGTCAAGCGTAAACTCGTTGCGCATATCCTTGTAGTATTCCAAGTCAACAGTGTATGGGCAAAAGTTTTTGAAGCTTGTAAGCATGATTTTCCCGTCCTTGTCATCACCGTTAGGTGGATAATAACCAATTTCGACTACACCCCAAACTTCTTGCCCTGCTGTCAACTCCTCCCTGTATTCTGCCCAGATGCCTGGTGTTATTATTGTTTGACGTTTGCTCAATCCAAAATCTGGTAACTCAAAATATGTTTTTTGCGTTGAAATATCAATATCAACCGAGATGCGCGTCAAAAGTTTGACACGCTCGTTATCGGTCATTATGCGGTCTTTTATCTTAATCCATTCCTCTTTGCGCGGAAGATATGTGTCAATAAAATCGCGCATTTCTTCCATGTCAAACTCGCCCTCATCATTTTGAAATTTTTTGAAAAGGTAGTCGCGCATGAATGAAGGCAGACTTATCGCTGAAAAGAAGTTGCTCTTTTTTAGGTCTTTATATACGACCATTTCACTGAATGCATTTTTTAGTTTTTCAACAAATACTGTGTTTGCCATCTTTTTTACTCCTTAATGGGTCGTTAATATCGCCAATCGCATTCTTAACTTCAAAAGTTATACAGTGGATTATTTCCTCGTTATCATCAAAGAACGCGCACTCTTTTTTACCAGACACTGTAATATTTGTTTCAAATGTGTATGTGGTCTCGTCCACCTTGATAGGGCTTATATAATCTGTTTGTCCCTGTATCTTTATTCTGGGCATAGATATCTCGCTTGACAGTGAAATTACAAGAGGCTCGGTTATACTCTGTCGTAGTTTAAGAATTGCGGATGTAAGCGTGTATTTATAATCTGTAGTCTTGTTTGTTATTTCAATAATAGGGACAACCACTTCCTCTAGAGTCGCGCCACCATGAAGTTCTACACCCGTGTATTTGCCACCCTTAAACCTATCATAGTTTGCAATCACGCAAAAGCCGTTGTTGTCTACATCCGTCACAGTATCATATTGCGCGGGAATATCTGGATTCCATGCGCAGCATCTGCCACCGTGCTTTTCATCTTTTTCATCTCCTTTGCTATCAACGGCAATCGTAAGAATATTGTCGGCAATACGCACTAACCTGCTTGCGCCGTGGTCAGAGACAATTATAACCTTTTTCTTATTCGCAAGGTCTGTTTGTACGTTTTTAATTATTTTATCTATTATTGCAAGTTCAGACTCTATATACAACGGCAAAGTAGATTTCGTATAATCATGGTCACCTACACCTTCATGCTTTAATGAGTCAAGCTCTTTTATATCCCTATATACAACCAAAGGCGAGAAATCTTTATTGAACTTTGTTAATGTCGGGAGTTCCGCTCTAGCTGTTTGAATTTTGGCACTTAATCTGTATGCCTTACAACGCTGATTTATATACGCACAAAACTCGACACCTAAAGCATCAACCCAATAAACAATTGCATTATCTGCATTGATCTTAGAAATGACTTTTGCTCGCGTTGGTAATTCCAAAAATGGACGTGGCGCAGCCGCATGTTTTTCAACCTTTTCCTTGAAGGCATCTGGCAAAATATTTCTTAATTTGTTGATTTTATAGTCATCAAAATAGTCATCAAGCACGGCATTATTGAATGTGAATGGGTGCAAATATTCAGCCAGTAATGGATAAACCCGTGTAGCTATTTCCCGTATTTCATCGACCGTGTAGTCATATTTAGTAAAGCAAGTTATTATTTCTTTGCGCTCTACGTCAGTCGAGTCGGTTAAGTAATAAACCTTGTCTTTTTCTTTGGCACCGCTTTGATTGGCAAATTGTTTTATTGCCCTTATATCGTCTAATGCAATAATTAAATCTTTGCGTTGGGTATAAAAATCGTCAAAAAGCTTGTGTTTGGTGTCAATTGCTAGAATAGCATTATAAACCGCTGTGACTACATCATCGACATTCTTCGCCTCTTTAGCAACAAGCGATAAATATCCCTTATTGGGTTCTATTTTAAGCCATAAAAATATTCGCCACTTTTGGGTATCGTCATAAGATTTAAACTTTTTTATTGCGGATGACAAATCAACACCGAGTTTAAATAATAAGTCCCTGAACGCTGTACTCGTTATGTCTTCG
>JAITLB010000023.1 GCA_031278175.1 Christensenellaceae bacterium | reverse complement strand
AATTGCGTTGTGCTCTAACTTTTAGTGCAAACCGATCTCTAGCGTTTTTAATTGCTATAGGTTGATCACATCTCAATCTAATTTCTGTAAGGGTTACAATAGACACAATCTTTTTGATTTCATCTAAAATATCATCACCTAGCAACTCTCTTAGATATTCCTCCAAATCGACCTCATAACGCTTTTATATATATCATATGACTAATAGCAGTCAATTATTTTATTGGTTTTCGAATTTACGCTTAAAATTCAAAAATATTTGCATACTAATAAATGCGCTAAGGGTATTATATGAGTATGGACATTAACGAATTAAGCTCAATGATGAGCAATACAATAGAAAAATTGAGAGAGATGTTAGAAAATGATGTGGTTATAGGCAAACCTGTTATCTTTTCAGATATCACTATAATTCCAGTCCGCAAACTGACAGCAGGTTTTGTGACAGGCGGTTTTGATATGAAAATTGACGGGTTGAGAGGCACTCCGCTAGAGCGCCCATTAGCTGCTGTAGGTGGCGGTGCTACGGCTAGCCCTGTTGGATTCCTCGTTGTCAGCCAAAATCATACCGAGTATATAGCGGGCGACTCTAGTTATAAGCAAGAAAAATGGGCAGACTTTTTTCACTCCATATTTAAAGATCGCTCAAAATGAGACCAGTCTAGTATAATTTGCTTATCTTTCTTTACATGGTATAACTCTTTTGATATAATTATTTTATTCAAACACTTGCAATTAAAAAATTACAATTTTAGTTGCGAGTAGTGGAGTGCCAATATTGCCACATAAAAAATTAGAATCAATTATATCAAGTCTATTAGAAGTGACAGCAATCAAGTTGCCAACTGACGTTTATGCTTCGCTACAAAAAATGCGTGCAGAAGAAACTCAAACTTTGGCTTGCGAACTATATTCATGCATATTTGATAATCTCGACAAGGCGGAATTGTTACATCGCCCATTATGTCAAGATACAGGTGTACTTCAATTCTTCATTAGAGCTGGTGCGCATTTCCCGCATCTAGACATCCTTGAAGAATCAATCTTTACCGCTACAAAGCTTGCAACCGAGAGCGTGCCACTTAGACATAACACAGTAGAATGTTTTACTGAGAAAAACACAGGCAACAACACAGGCAAATTATCGCCATGGATTGAGTGGGAGATTATACCAGGCGATGATCTACATATAGACGTTTATATGGCGGGTGGTGGTTGCTCTCTTCCAGGTCGTTCAAAAGTATTAATGCCCCTAGAAGGTTATGAGGGTGTAGCTAAATTTGTATTTGATACTATTGTCGATTGGGGAGTCAATGCTTGCCCACCGCTGGTCGTTGGTGTTGGAATAGGCACGTGCGCTGCCACCGCAGCAATATTATCTAAAAAAGCATTGCTTAGAAAGGTTGGGTCTGTAAATGCTAACCCACAAGCCGCTGATATGGAACGAATGATTAAAGAAGGTCTAGATTCAATAGGAATCGGACCATTGGGTTTAACGGGCACAAAAAGCGTTCAGTGCGTCAACATCGAGTTTGCAGGACATCATCCAGCAACACTAGCGGTCGGTGTAACAGTCGGGTGTTGGGCCACACGACGCGGTTCTATCGACATTTCAGCTGATCTTGCAAGTTACGCAATCACCTCGCACTCTTAAAGAGCAAAACTAAAATAAGAAGATTTAACTATGATGACAGACAAACAAATTATCACCACACCTATATCTAACGAGGATATATCGAATCTCAAAATAGGAGATGTTATCTATCTCACTGGAATGCTAGCAACATGTCGCGATGATGGGCACAGGCGTGTCGTTGAAAGTAATAGATTCCCCGATTTCGATCTTAAAGGTATGTCTATTCTTCACGCAGGACCAATTGTCAAAACAATACCAGGCGCTGGTTATGAAATGATCTCCATAGGTCCTACTACAAGCAGAAGAATGGAAGCTTATGAAAGTGAGTTTATAGAAAAAACTGGTGTGAAAATTGTTATAGGCAAAGGCGGAATGGGCGCAAAAACTGCAGCTGCATGCAAGGCATTTAATGCATTGCATTGCGTTTTCCCAGGTGGGTGTGCCGTCACGGCAGCTACGGAAGTTGAAGAGATAGTCGGTCTAGAATGGGCAGATTTCGGAATGCCTGAGGCATTCTGGATTATGCGCGTCAAGAATTTCGGACCATTAATTGTGTCAATTGATACTAAAGGTCACAACCTTTTCGAATTGAACAAAATTGAATTCGAAAAGAAAAAGGAACTTGCACTTAAAAATCTATTGCCACATGTGCATTATTCTCACGGTTAATTAGACACTTCAATGATATATCTAGATTATGCAGCCGACACACCCGTTGATCCTGCAGTAATAGCAAAATTTGCCGAAATAACCAGTTTGCACTACGCTAATCCAAATTCTAAACATGTAGCAGGACTAGCTTCAAGAGCAGCTATCTTGGATTCACTTGCACGAATGCGTAGTCTACTTATGTGTGGTGAGGGTTATGAGTTGATTCCTACGTCATCGGCTAGCGAATCAAACAACCTTGCTTTGTCAGGTATAGTGGACGCATATAGCGCAAAAGGCAGTCATATAATCGGCTCGCCACTTGAGCACACCTCGGTAGGTGCATGCCTTACTGCACTAAAAGATAAAGGCAAAACGGTAGACTTGCTCCGCATAAAAAAAGACGGAACAGTCGACTTAGACCATTTAAGAACACTACTTAGACCTGACACTGTCTTGCTAACAGTATGTGCTGTTGATCCTGAACTGGGTACAATTCAACCTCTTAGTGAAATAGTTAATATCTTGAAAGACTTTCCGACATGTAGATTTCATACTGACGCAACACAAGCAATCGGCAAAATCAAAGTTGATATCGCTGGCATACATTGTCTTACATTTGCAGCCCACAAGATATATGGTTATAATGGTGCGGGCTTTCTACTCCGCGAGAAAAATACCATCTTAACCCCGATTATTAGAGGCGGCAGTAGCATATCAATTTACAGAAGTGGCACACCATCGGCATCTCTCATCATTTCATCGGCTCTTGCGCTGGAGTTGGCAATTTCTAGAATGGAATCCAACAATGCACACATAAGGGCACTAAATGAAATAATCAAGCAACGACTTTCTAGTTATAAAGACGTGCATATATTTAGCACAACTGGTTGTGTTCCGCATATTATCAATGTCGGTGTCGCTAACATTAACGGTGAAGTTTTTTGCGATGCGCTAAGCGATGAGTTGGTATGTGTTTCTTCAAAGTCTGCTTGTACGCCGCGTGGCAATCCATCAAAAGCTGTTTATGCTCTAACATCCGACCGCAAATTGGCGCTGTCATCATGGCGCATAAGTATAGGTGCAGTTACTTCAGAGCGTGAGATTGTAGCATTCTTAGATGCCTTTGACGCTTGTTATAATCGTTTAGTGAAAAATTAGGCTTGTAATTTATGTGACTAGTTGAGTGCATATAGCGCTTTATATTGCAGGTGTAGATAAAAGCGCATTTTGCGCCAATAGACAAAGTTTAAATGGTGATTGTGCGCTTGCATTAGACCCAGTATACCAGTCAATGCACGCGCCATTAATTAATATAATTTGCTTAAGCCATACCGCAGATTCCATATATCAGTTTTAGGTCTAAATAGTTTTCCCGTCTATTGTTTTGGGTTATAAATATTTAGTACATCTAGAATTCAAAATTTTTACTATAGTGCTCAACGAGTGAGGAGTTTAAATGTCATCCGATAGATGCAAAAAAGCTGAAAAAAGCATAATAACTACATACCGAACAAGAATTTGGAGAAAATTCGTCTCTGCTATCAATGACTATGAATTGATAGCAGATGGCGACAATATCGCAGTTTGCATGTCAGGCGGCAAGGATTCCGCCTTAATGGCTAAATGTTTTCAAGAGCTTTTGCGTCACGGCAAAGCGAATTTTAAATTGCGCTTTTTAGTTATGGATCCAGGATACAACGAATTAAATCGTCGAGTAATCGAGAACAATGCCGAAATCTTAGAAATCCCTATCGAGATATTTAAATCTGATATTTTTGACATAGTAGCAAACGTAGACCGCTCACCATGTTACTTATGCGCACGTATGCGTCGTGGCTGGCTGTACACAAAGGCTAAAGAATTAGGTTGTAATAAAATAGCACTAGGTCATCATTTCGATGATGTCGTTGAAACTATACTTATGGGTATATTGTATAACGGACAGATACAAACTATGATGCCTAAATTAAAAAGCGATAATCACCCAGGAATGGAACTGATACGTCCACTATACAAAGTGCCTGAGTCTGAAATCATTAACTGGCGCAATTTAAACGAATTATCGTTCATTCGATGCGCATGCAGATTTACTGAAAATTGTGCAGTATGTGATGACGGAACAGGTGCATCAAAACGCTTAGAAATGAAAGAACTAGTTAAAAGTCTCAAAATTGATAATCCTGATGTTGCCAAAAACATATTTAACAGTGTCTGTAATGTAAACCTTGATGCTATTGTCGGATACAGAAAAAATGGTACTAGGCACAAATTCCTAGACGATTACAACCTAAATTCCCGCAGTGATGCGCATGTAGATAACAACGCAAATTCTCTAAAACTGTGAATATTATTCGCAATTTCAAATAAATCTAATATTTTATAATTAATTGTAAGATGGTTCGTATACGTAAGTAGCACATTTATTTGTTGCGCATGACAAGCAATTTTAAAAAGCATCTAACGAAAAGAAAAATTTATATCTTTACCAATATATGATAGATTATTAGATTCGTTTGAAATTAATATCAATGTCCACAACCTTAAAAGCGGGCATTGCTATCTGCGGGCATACACTGCGGGAATTTAGGATGTTAGGCAAATCATGATACACCAAAGTGTTAATTAATTATTATTGCTATATCAAACTGTTAGCGCTGTTCTGATTAGACTTTTGTCAATTTCGTCAAGATCATAATTTGAACAGTATGCATTTGCTTTTTGCTCAATCAGCATGAAATCTTTAGATCCCATCATTTTAGCACAGTATACAGTAGCATTTGGATTATTATCACGCAATCGCTCAATAAGTGGAGATTGTTCGCACTCAAAGTGGCCCAAATTGTTGATCCAAGCTGCAGCACTTCCTCCCAAACCATGTGTTAAAACAGTCATAGCTGGTGGAGTTGAGATATTTTCATGATAAATATTAGCATTCAGACCTTGTCCAGTCACTGCTTTTTCGTGAAGTCCCGAAAAATAATAAATGGTGTTTTCGGATGACGCTACACTTACAGAATACGATATGCTTGTAAAACTATAATATCAGTAAAAGAAAAGAGAATTATGGCAATTATGCCAGACGCAATTAGATTGCTTTTAAACTTTGCGTTTTCCATATACTGACCCAACCTCAAATTAATTTTTAATCCATTTTGCAAATAATTCTAGATGATATCCAGCATTATATAATTTTCAAAATCCCATTCATCTTCACACTCTTTTTCTGTAAACCAGCCCATAAATGTTTTCGCATCTTTTATAGGTGTTTGTGGCACAGTTAAAATTTTATCACCTAAATCTATGTCATCTATGCAATGAACATCAGTAATAAGATCTACTGTTTAGGTAGAATGTAACATTTGACGCGCGAGTATATGCCCATTTACTCTTGAAAAATTCGTCAGCCCAGTATGACGGGACGCATATCGGAACAGAGCGAAAATTATATGGTCCAAAATGCAATAGTAACACAAATTATTTAATCTAATATTATAGTAAGCATGAATTATGCAATCTATATGCCAGGTAATGCTAGTTAACTCATAAATTTAGATCGGAGACTTTAAGGAATGGTTGGTATTCTAAATTCGCGCAGTGTATGCGCGGGCTGATAGGCATCCGCTTTTAAGACTGTGAACATTGGTATTAATTCTAAGCAAATCTAATATTTTATCATATATTAGAATCGATCTAGTTTTTTCTTTTCGTGAGATGCTTATTTACATTGCATATTATGCGCATCAAATAAATGTGCTGTTTTCGTATGAACCATATTACTATTAATTATAAAGCTTAGATTTATTTGATATTAACTCTTATTCACAGTTTTAAAAAATTTACGTTGTTATCAGCAAGCGCATAGCTGCGGGAATTTGGATTATAACTAACTTTTAGCCTCTCATCATTAATTATTTCTACTCAACATTCGCGCCATAAGTATTGCTTTAATCATTACAAAATTTGCATCTTTTTGGAGCGTGTTGTCATATCATGTCGAACAAAAAACTGCTGAATATGGTCAAATATCATAGCGTTTTTTACCTTTTTTTGATAGAACATTGACAAATCGCAAATTTTGCAATTATTTGGCGCATATGCAATACACAAATAAAATGCAACAAAATATGTTGCATAAACATTTTAGATTTTAGACCTATTGTGATATACTTATATTGATAGGTTGTAACCTATACATCTATGATA
>JAITLB010000024.1 GCA_031278175.1 Christensenellaceae bacterium | reverse complement strand
TATCTGGGTTGACTACGGCTTGACGCTTAGCGGTTTGTCCGACTAGTCTCTCCCCATCATTTTTAAAACCAACTACTGACGGTGTCGTTCTCGCTCCTTCAGCGTTTGGTATTACAACTGCTTCGCCGCCTTCCATGACAGCTACACAGGAATTTGTTGTTCCTAAATCTATTCCAATTACTTTGGCCATACTTTATGTTTCTCCTTATATTTTATTGCGTCAATTTTCATGTAACCGCGACGCTATTCAGCTACCTTTACCATTGCATAACGAATTATTTTACCGTTACGCGAGTACCCCTTTTGAAGCACTTCTATTACTTTACCAGCATTTTCAGGATCTGGCACACACATTAAAGCGTTATGAATATCGGGGTTGAAAACATCACCAACTGTGCCTGTCTCACTAACACCGTATTTTGTCAACAATGCCTCTAACTGCTTACGTATCAGATTAACACCTTCTAGTGCGCTCTTATCCGTTATCATTGCCCCTGCACGCTCTATAGCGTCAGCGATGGGCAATATCCCGAGTATAATCTCATTCGCACCTTCTATACGTGCTGTCTTGATACTGTCCGCATTGCGCTTGCGATAATTGTCAAATTCCGCTTGTATCCTTTGCGCCATTACTATATATTCTTGAATTTTTAATTCATTGTCACTAGCAACATTCGCAACGGGCACCTCCTCTTCGACTGATTGCTGCGACTCTGAAACAGTTTCAGCATTTTCATCTGGCGAAATTTCGCTTGTTTCACCTTTCATATTTTTGTTGTTGTCTTTGTTTTTAAGACCCATTCAACTATTGACCTCCTTTCCATAATTATTTTTTGTAGATATTAATAATTATTCGTTATTAATTATCTATCATCCTCGGTATCATCTTGTGCGCTACTAGCGAGAATTGAATTGATAGTATCACCTACATAAGATAAAACTGAAACTACCTTTGAATAATCCATACGCTCTGGCCCTATAACGCCTGCATGTCCGATTTGTTTTCCGTTAATTGAATACTTAGCACTTACTACAGCGCATTTATCAATACCACCAGTCTCGCTTTTCCCGATCTTTAAAGAAAACTCAATATCCGTTGCATCGTCACATATTAACTCAGCTACCGATTTCTTGTTATCTATTAAAGAGAAGAAATTCCGCGCCATCTCAATACTCGTATCAGGATACTCCAGCATTTTGGATTGCCCCTCAGTTATTATTGATCCTGGTTCATCAATATATGCTATAAGAATGTTCATAACACCATTCAACAATTCTTTGAATGCGTTGATTTCAGCGTCTAATCGCGAATCCGCACCCGAACTCTTTATTTCACCAACTGTGCGACCAGCAAATATTTTGTTTACTAGTTTAACAGCGTCCGTTATAAAGCTTTCATCCGAAGCGTTTACTGATATTACCTTGTCGCGTATGATACCACTATCAGTAATAATTATTACTAAAGCAGACTCACCATCAAGACCGACTATTTTAATTTCCTTGATTACTACCTTATTAATGTTTTTTAAAACAATAACTGAAGTGTAGTTTGTAACATCACTGATAACTTTAGCTGCCGTCTTTACTATTTCTTCAACCTTGGTGAATTTATTTTTGAACGACTTATCAATTGCTGCTATCTCCTCAACTCCAAGCGGTCTATCAAGTAAGAAATTATCCACATAAAAGCGATAAGCTAAATGTGATGGAATCCTCCCTGATGAAGTGTGTGGTTGAACTAAAAAGCCCATATCTTCTAGAGTAGATAATTCAGCACGAATAGTTGCGGCACTGATATCATCAAAGTATTTTGATTTTATTTCACCTGACGATATCGGTGTTGCTTCCTTAATATATTCATCAACTACCGCACGTAGAATTTTTTGCTTTCTAGACGACAACATATCATTCCTTTTGCAGTCTCGTATATTGAGTGTTAGCACTCTAACGGTGAGACTGCTAATTATTATACGTTGAATTATACTATCTGTCAAACGTTTTATGCTTAAATTTGAAAAAATTTTCATTTTAAGCAAGAATTGGGTAAATTTGCAAACTCAGCATCTCATCAAATCGCAATTTCGAATGTTAAGACAATGCCTAAGAAGATGACATGTGATTATCTAATTTAAGCTTAAATATATCTATGCTACTATTATCGTCAAATTAATTTGCATTATATATCTCCACATGATATCATTTTATATAAGTGTCGCAATCGATTTTTGATTATGACACTCGCCAAAGTTTTATCGTATATGTTTACTTATCACTTATATTGAACGCAACTCCTTATTTATGGGTTGTATAGCAAATTAACCTTTAATATTTTGTTCGGTCAATATTTTATCGCGAGGTAGTCTCATGATATATGCAAGTAAACATAGTAGTATCAAATTTAGTTATGCAGGGAATAGAAAAAGCGCAAGCCGTCATATTCAATGTCGGATGCAAATCAAATCAATACGAATGTGACAAGCTGACCAGCGAACTTATCAAGCGTGGTTATGAGGTGTTTAACCATATGATATACGCTGATATCTACATCGTTAACACTTGCGCTGTGACATCTACGGCTGAAGCTAAATCGAGGCAAGTAGTAGCCAGAATTCGTGCTATAAATGCAAATGCTAAAATATATATATTCGGTTGTGCTAGTGCTTTAAATCAAGCTTTTTATAGCCGAGCACGGGTTCACTACTCTACTAGCATTGGATATACCGAATTATTACGGGCTATTGATGAAGATATAAATTACATGGCTCCTGCTAGCATTAATCCTACTCCGCTCTCTCTTAGAACTAGAGCCTATGTTAAAATTCAAGACGGATGCGACAATTTTTGTTCGTATTGCATAATACCTAGTCTCCGTGGCATTCCAACATCAAAACCAATTGACGTAGCCGCAAGCGAAATACTAGAAGTCTCAAAAACTGTAGCTGAGGTTGTAATTGTAGGCATTAACCTATCCTTATATGGACGTGATACGCATCAAAAGTTATCTGACTTAATAAAGAAAATTACTAATATAAATTCACGTATACATCTTAGTTCATTCTATCAAAATGGCATTAATAGAGAGCTTTTAGACGCATTGTTCTCGCTTAAACAGTTTTCTCCACACTTCCATTTGTCATTGCAACATGGTGATACTAGAGTGCTACGTGCGATGAATCGTGGATACACCTCTGATGATTATCTTAAAAAGGTTGAATTGATTAGAGAGTACGACCCCAACGCGTCAATAACTACGGATATTATAGTAGGTTATCCCACAGAAGATAATGATATGTTTGTTCAGTCGTGCAAGTTTGTGCGTCTTGTTGAATTTGCTGATATCCATATCTTCCCGTTCTCGCAAAGGACTGGAACACTAGCAGCTCAACTTCCGCCAATAGCATCAAACATCATCAAAGAACGTCGCGACATTCTAAAAGACATACGCGATGAATTGCACACTAATTACTTAAAGAAGCTTATCGCTATTCCACAGTGCGTAATATTTGAAAAATTCGGCGAAATAGCTGAAGGATATTCACAATACTATGTACGCACGTACGCTGATACAAAACAAAAAATCTGTAACATTAAACCCGTTGAATTATACAATAATGGGTTAAAAGGAGTCTTAATATAAAATGGATAATTGCACATTTTGTAAAATTATAGCTGGTATCATACCAGTGCCAAAAGTGTATGAAGATGAAAATATGATCATCATAAAAGACATCGCACCACAAGCTAAACTCCATTATTTAATGATACCTAAAGAGCATTACGCTAATATAATTGAAATGGATATTGAGCAGTCTGCAATATTAGGCAAATGCCTAAAGACATTGTCTAACATAGTTAATGATCTAGGTTTGCAAAACGGTTTTAGATTGGTTTCAAACAAAGGCACAGATGCGTGTCAAAGTGTTGAGCATTTGCATGTACATATACTAGGCGGAGAACAATTGACAGCAGAATTTGGAAGAGTGAATACTATTCTTTAGTCACTACTACAAATCTAGAGTATATATTAATAATCTACAAACATGCTAGCATCTATTAAAGTGTCTTGCAAACTGCTTATGGACCTAACACCTGCTGTCACAAATGCGCACCTATACTGATTTTCAGTAGACTTCTACTTTCGCATTCAAATTACTACTATACAAGCATGCTTTCATTCGCTTTAAATTTGACATTAGAATTTCTAATGTCTGCAAGTTGCATCTGTAGGTTTTTTAGAAATTCGATTTAGAATTTCTAACGTTTGCGAATTGCATCTATAGGCTTTTTTCGTGCTACTAACGCAACGGGTAGCGCGCAAGCCGCTACAGCAGCTAACAAACTAGTTCCTAACATAATTACTAATTGTCGTATTCCAAAATCAACAATATTTCCCATATTAACTAAATTCCCAGTTAATATATCAGCAACTACCCGTGCCGCTATAAAACTTAAAATCCCTGACAGTACAAACGTAATTAAAGCAATAATTATACTTTCGCTCACAAATATAGCAAAAACGTCTTTTCCACGCGATCCAATAGCCCTCAGTATGCCAATTTCCTTTGCTTTATTTGCGATGCTAGTCGCTATAAAATTCATTAACATTATCGATGATAAGACTATCAAACCCAATCCGACATACAATAAAAACTTGCTTAAAACTGTTAGTATACTATCTAGACCTTCAATAGTCGATACTATTTTACTACTAATAATAAATGGCTGGGCACCAAAATGAATTGCAATAAGTTTAAGAAGTTCATCTTCCGAAACGTCAAACAGGGCACGTTCATATAACGGCAACTCAAGTGAATTTATAAAGTTAGAATGTGTATAAATAACATTAGCGTCCTTGGATGCATCAAGATTCTTATTATTTATATAATCTCTACCCAGCGGTTTAAAAATGCCTACAACATTCAATTTGATGTCATAGTCCGCAAGATTTTCAATCCTTATAGTAATGGGTTTGTTATAGAGTTGCTCAACTGCAATCTTGAAGATCTCATCAATTTCTTTTTCAGTTAATGGATATTCGGGTACATCAAGAATTCCGTGCTTATCTTCATACCATTCAGAGTACCCATCTAATGAACCATATTCGTTTATGTAAGAATCCTTTTTTGCTTCATAGTCTTTCTCGAACATTTCATAAGCTGCCAAATTATTTAAGTATGAATATAGTGCATCATAATAATTATAGTATAGTGAAGTATATTCATAATAAGTTTGCGCTGGATTAAGTTTAGCACCCAAATCAGTTAATAACAATACACTTAAGATAGATATAACTATTTCATTCTCGCCTAATGGTCGATTATTGTTTCCGTCAAATGCTCGATACTCCATATCTGTGGTATATTCAATATACTCTCTCTGTTGCGTTAACTCTATTAGCTCACCACTATTATTTACAGATGATCTAGTTAGTTCAACGTGCTTATTTGCTAAATGATATGTAATTGCATCTGGCAACATAAATATTACGTTATGAACACTATTAAAAATTTGATCTGAGTCATTAGACAAATCATCGCGGAACGAAATAACATCCAGCCTGCCTTTAATATCTACAGGAAACTTTGTATCTATAATTGCCGTAATTTCAATTGGCTTTACTTCTTTATCAGTCGTGAAATATGGATTCAAAGACAAAAATTGGGCTGGTGAAGTAACAACAGATGCCTTTCCATCAATCGACTTATATCCAGCAAGTTCATAATGCTCATAAGTGTATAAGGTAATTGCAACTTGATATGGAGTAGATGGCCATTTCCCGATATAGTTAAATTTAAAATCATCCTCAACCTGTGACTGTGTGCAGGCAATGATGTTAGGATCGGTACCAACATAATAGTTATTCGAATTAAAACTGCTGTCGCTCGAAAAAGAAATTCTATTATTTCCTAATACTGACCCCCTACTATAAATAGGTGTTGAACGCATGCCAGCTTCGCGCTCTAACGAGGTTAACATTTCATCACTTAAATAATTTGCTCTATAATAAGTAGCTTGATCATCTCCTTTATGCATGAATCCAACGATATTCACATTTTCTTCTAACATGCTATCAGTTACCATCTTGGCTAGGTTATATGTACCGATCGCATCTGACACTCCAAACAAGGACAATGAAATCAATAGCATTATAATCGTGAATGCTAATCTAATCTTTTTGTATTTCAATGCATTCGCGCCTATTCTTATCGCTGCACTGATCGGCAATCGCGATTTAATTAACTTTAGTCCCGATTGATCACCAAGTGCAATGCTAGTTTGATCTGTTTCTTTAAAATGCTCTTTGCCACCTGTAGCACTCAAATTGGCTACGCGTTCTATTTTTTTATTTAATTGTCCATCACATGAGATATATGTATCAAACTCAGCAGTAATAAGACGATCCTTTAGAACTTTTAAATCAGCGTTTGAAAACTCTACGCCGCGTTTAATGCGAATAACAGATTCGTCTATTGCTTCAACGCGTTCACTTACAACATCTGAATCCCCAGCAAACTTTTCAATATCACTTATAACTAAACCATCGGACAATTCGATGACTCTATCGCCATACATTTCGGCATATTCTCTATCATGAGATACGATGAGTATTAATTTGCCTGCTGATAATTTTTTCAGTGTCTCAAAAACTTGTATGCCTGTTTTACTGTCTAATGCACCAGTCGGTTCGTCTGCCATAATTATTTCAGGACTTTTAACCAACGCGCGCGCAATCGCTATCCTTTGTAATTGTCCACCCGATAACTCATTAGGTTTGCGATCCTCATAACCAGCGAGATCTACTTCTTTTAATATATCTTCTATAGTGCGGCGATCAGGTTTGACATTTTGTAATTGCATCGCAAGAGCAATGTTTTGCACAACATTGAATTCGTTTAATATGTTGTAATCTTGAAAAATAAACCCTATAGCCGTATTTCGATAACTGTCTAAATCGCTTTGAGTGAAATTTGCTGTTGATTTGCCTTTAATAAGCATCTCACCAGAATCAAATTTATCCAATCCACCCATTAGATTTAATAATGTAGACTTACCGCTTCCCGATTTCCCTAGAATGAAAATCATACCGCGTTCTGGGAATTTCAAACTTACTCCCTTAAGAGCATCAACTCTTACTCCCGTTTTAGTTACGTAAGCTTTCTTAGCGTCTCTTAACTCTATCATCGAGTCTCCTGTTTGCAACGACAATTGCAAAAATAATCAAATGTTACTAAATTCAGTTATGTACACAAGAAAAATTGACATCCTTGATAACCCTTTAAGCATCATTGTAGTTAACTAGCACACAGTGCATGCAGATCGTATTGATACCAAAAGACACTTAATATTGGCACATATGTGCAAAACGATATACAAGTAATGCATCTAATATGTATCAGTAAAATGTACAAGAAGAGCAATCTAATTGGTGCGCAAAATAACTTGTATGCAACAATGTGTTTGCTTGTAAAGTAAGTATATATTATATGCTTAATATTTGTCAATTAATGTTATATACTGTTAATATTTTCCAGGCAATTGTAATGCTTTTTAATCTATATGCATGCTTAAAGAATTTTATATATTCACTAAGCATTAAAAAAGACGCTTAAACTATTATGATGTCTAAGGCATCCTGGTTGCATGCTAAATTAGCCCAAGTTTAACGCTTGAAACAAAAAGCAACTTTTGCAGGCAACAAAATTCATCCAAGTATCACAGCACACTCCTAAATAGACTTTAAATACCCTCTAGCACCTTCAGTATTTAGCATATCTTCCATTTGCTTGAGAAGTGTTTGTCGTAGTTAATCTAAGAGATAGAC
>JAITLB010000225.1 GCA_031278175.1 Christensenellaceae bacterium | reverse complement strand
CCTGTCTATTTTGACGCAGTATTAACTAAACTTAGAGCCAAACTCCGATAATCAAATTGATATGCTCTGCAGTCTTGCACATACTAAGTATATATGTCTAGACTAATTTTAATCTTAGTGATCCCACTCTCGTTTATAATTCCAATACCAGCAGTTATCCTAGCACACTTTTCCATGTTTGACAAATATCTACTTCTCAATGTATCTATTTCAAAATTAACGGCACACATACAAAAATTTTCCCTAGCGTCAATTTCTAAAAGTAACACAAAGCGTAGCACCTTTGCCAATGCCTCAAGCAAATCACATACCAATCATTTCGATATTGTAAGAAAACTTCTAATAATTAAGTGTGCAAAATGCAATATTTCAGGTGCAATCGGACTTGCTAGCACCATTGATACTATTATGGCATCAGCAATCTTGAGCATAGCAAAAAATGCTCTGATGCGCAGCATTTGCGCTGGCATTACAGTTACTGGAAATATTATACCCCAGGAGATGCCTGGACTAAGCTTAAATGCAAAACTATATTTTAAATTCAGATTGAGTCTTTTTAGGTGTTTGTCATGCCTGTTGTGCCGCAATAGGTGCCGAAACGGCGAAAGCGAACAACTAATACACGACTAGCAAATTAGTTTTAATTGAAATTATATAAAGATGGGCTGCGCGTTTGATTTAAATCGAATATCATGCAAATGCCATATCGAGAACCATCATCAGCACAAAACCTGCGATTGCGCCGAGTGTTCCTAAATCGGTGTGTTCCGAGGACGCATCGGGCACTAGTTCATCTACTACTACATATATCATAGCACCTGCTGCAAAAGAAAGTGCCCAAGGTATAATCGATGCTACAGTGACCGCTGCGACTGCTCCTATAACACCAGCAAAGGGTTCAACGACACCTGAGAGTGATCCATACAAAAACGACTTGATCTTTGAATGTCCTTCATTTTTTAGTGGTATAGATATGACCGCACCTTCTGGAACATTTTGTATAGCTATACCTATCGCAAGTGCTATAGCGGCTGCGGGTGTAATGGCATCGCCTCCTGCGCTACCAGCTAGGGCAAAAGCTAGTCCCACAGCAAGGCCCTCGGGGAAATTATGTAGCGTGACAGCAAATACCAATTTTGCAGATTTTCCTATTCCGCTCTTCAACCCCTCTGGCGCGGTGGATTGAGCATGCCAGTGTGGCAACAACTTATCCATAAGAAACAGAAACGCTGCACCCGCTACAAACCCTACTGCGGTCGGTAACCATTCAGCCATATTTTGTTCGATTGCGTATTCGGATGCCGGTAGTAATAACGACCAAATAGCTGATGCTATCATCACACCAGATGCAAAACCAAGAAACATCTTTTGTGTTTTAACTTTTGGTGCTTTTCCAGTAAAAAAGCTGAATGCCGCACCTAAAACCGTTCCTGTTAGAGAAATCGAAGTGCCGACAAGTGCTAAAACAACTGGATTCAAATCATCTAAGAACATGTTAATCCCTTGTTGCTTTGCGCAAAATTATTGCGCTTCCAGTTCATGAGTATATTTAAGTATAGCATACGCTTTTTTACCATCTTCTCCATCGTATTTTGCTAATATTCTATATTTTTTTCCTGGCTTGAGACCTGTAAACTCTGTAGAGTCTTGCCACCTACGATATCCGATTTTATATTTAGCACGGGGTATCGCAACTAGTGTTATACTAGTAGGTAATGCTGTCACGACCTCAAGAGAATACTCCGAGGTTGCTAAATAGCGTTTAGCGTTAACAATTCTTACCTTAGCAAAGACTATAACGCATGCTACAAGAACAGCACAGATTGCACATAAGATAATTAAAGAGTAAGTGTCAAAGTATTCCGCTACACTCTCCCAAGCAGCACCAGCAGCTCTACCTAGCAAAACTAATGCAGTATTCCATATTACGGTGCCTAGTAAAGTGAGTGGCAAAAACACCTTCAGTTTTGTGCCAGTTGCGCCAGCTGGGATAGAAATGAGACTTCTAACTATCGGAATAAAACGTCCCAAGAAAACAGCTTTGCCGCCGTGCTTCTTAAACCACTTATCCGCTTTTTGTACATCTTCTTTCTTTAATCGCATCAGTTTTGCTAACCTGCTAGAGAACAGTTTCTCTAAACGCTCTGTTTTAAGTAGTCGACCGATGCAATATAGAATTACCGCACCTACAAGCGAACCGAGACTAGCCGATACTATTACCCATAAAACCTTTAATGACGAAATGGTAGTAAAGAAACCACCAAACGTCAATATTATCTCGGAAGGAATGGGCGGGAATAGGTTTTCTATCGCTATTAACAAGCCAATTCCTAAATATCCGAATCTGTTTATAATATCAATTATAATTTCTTGCATTATTCCCCTTATATGATTCTATTGTCTAGATATCCAAATAATACCATATGTAATTTCATCTACTACTAATTCGAATAATTGAGTTTGAATCATTACAAAGTTTAAGACACAACAATTTGAAACGTAAATTGCTAAGCCTCATTGCGCTCTTTTGAGAAAATGCCAGAAACACTTCGAGTAATGCGCGCTGTATATAGTGGTATTAAAGTTTTTATGCCGTCATGCACTATAATTCCCGTAGCGCAAGGTTATGGCAAAGCTTGTTGTGCGCTTGATTATCTAAACTACCTATGCTTAATTAAGGCATTTGCAATTTTCTGACTTGTGTCTTGCTTATGTGGTAGTGCTTAAACACCAAAAGCCGCTTTTGAAATCAAAACAGTACTACGCGTCACAAGCGTTTTTAAACCACTAAAATGTTGGGTTGTGTAATTTCTCACCGCCAACCCAGTAGCGTTTACAATGACAAGCGGACCCTGAATACATCAAAAACTCACTAACACACGCTAGATTAACGCTAGCTTGAGATTAAAAGCGCAAGTGTGTCACAAAATCTATAAACTTGCTAGCACTGTCTTTAAAATGCTCTATTGCGCAAACAAACTGAAGTAGTCACGACTTAACTAGTTTGCTAACTGTGGTATTATATCACATTAACATTTGATGTAGCAAACTAAAAGATAGTCTAGATAGTGAGAGATTTGCCGCTATATACGCTCTAAACTTTTGTGAGCAAGTATGACACCAGGTAAACATTTATCTTCCATCATTTATTAATGAAATGCAAAACGCTTGACAGTTTAAGTATATTATTATACTATTATTGAGTATGTAAAAGTGTTTAAATAATCATGATGAACGCTAATCGCAAACACAGTAGAAATGCCACATGCGATGCAGTAGTAATTTATTGATAATTTTGTCACTAAACTGCATGCGACAAATGATATTAACTGGTTAAACTGAATGAATGAAAACGCTCGATTCTAACATATGTTTTGTCTATCGTCATTATTCGTTTATTAATGAGTCTACCTCCCTTGCACTAGGACGATTAGAGACAATTGCTTTCTGTGGTTGTACTATGGTTATGTAGTGGTGCAAATAGTAAGGTTTAACCCTAGCTGTACTTGTTAGCAGTCTAAAGTGTGCTATGCTATATATATAGGTATAACCTAGTTGTTTAGTTCATTGCACCACCAAATATTTGTTAGAATAGTTGCTCTGACATTTTTGCGTGGTTGGGTTGCACTCTAGTATTAACATCTATTTAGTGCTAGGAGTGCGCTTTTAGAGTGCGCAACTGGTTAGCAGTAGCGTGGTTTTACGTCAAAATTGATTGTATAATATGTGTTGCATTTGTCGTTTAAATAAGTTAAAATATTCTCGGGCTAAAATCGCAAAATATTATAGCTCAAAAAAATACACCTGATAGTGCTACTAGCACACTTGCAAGTAGCAAATTCGCACTAAAAGCGGAGACATTACGATGAATTTAAAAAAAATCGTCATACATGGTTTCAAGTCGTTTGCTGATAAAGTAACAATCGATTTTGATTCTGGATTTACTGGAATTGTAGGTCCAAATGGTTGCGGTAAATCTAATATAGTAGATACTATACGCTGGGTATTAGGTGAGCGCAATGCTCGAGTACTAAGATGCCAGAAAATGGGCGAATTGATATTCAATGGTACGACAGAGCGCAAGCCACAATCAGTTTGTGAAGCTTCTCTTTATTTGGATAACAGCAAACACACTTACCCATCCATCCCCACCGATGAAGTCATTATTACACGTAAAATATATCGTAGCAAAGATGGCGGTGAATATTACATAAACAATTTACCAGTTAAGCTAGGAGAAGTCATCGAACTGTTTAGGGATAGTGGTATAGGCCACGATGGGTATAGTATTATCGGCCAAGGTAAAATAGCAGACATTATATCGATCAAGCCAGATGTCAGACGCCAAATATTTGACGAAGCTGCTGGGATAAGCCGACAAAAAACTAGAAAGTACGAGTCAGAAAAAAATCTTAAAGACACTAGAACAAATATAATAAATCTAGGTAATATACTAGAAGTTATTAAACAATCACTAACTCCTCTAGAGCGCGAAGCGAAAAATGCCGTAAAAGTTAAGGATCTAAAACGCAGACTTAAATACCAAGACATTAATTTCTTTCTATTCCAGATGGAAAACGGTGACACGGAACGTAGAAACCTGCTTTCAAAATTAGAAAAAATTACCGCTGATATCGAAGTTTCCGAGAATGAGCACAAGGAAATTTGTCGCAAGTACAATCTAATGATGATGGATATGACTAATAGCGACACAATGTCAAACAAGTTGAGAGCTGAGCAAACAGATTTGCTCGTTTCAATAGAAAGAAAACAAGGTGCTGCAAACGTCATAGCTGAGCGTTTAAAGAATTTGCGTGAGCAACGCAGGAAATATGACGATGATGTTATACGCTATACTGAGCGCAAACAACTTTTAACTACTGAACTTGCAGAAAAAACTGATTTATATAACGCTAAGAACTTAGAGTTATTGCGCAAGGAAGCTGGTTATTCCGAACTTCAAGATGAGTACGAGAAACTTAATGAGAGCGTTGATCTACAAGAAAAAGAACTAGAACAAAGCAAGGAGATGCTCTTATCTAACAAGGACAAGCTTTTTACTATCGATAAAGATATAGTAAAATTGGAAGTTCAGTTGAGTGTAGCATTAGCTGACATAGAAAAAGCTAAAACTGAATACAGAGAGAAAAAAGCCGTATGTGACACGCGCCGCGAAGCTGGTGACACTCTCCGCGCTGACCGAGACATTTTTGTAAGAGAAAAAGAAAATAAAGAAAAGGATAAAGAGGCAGCTGAGCACAACTATTATTCGACACTAGGCGATCTTAGAGAAGCAGAGCTTCGCAAAAGAAAACTAGAGGATGAGTATAAGGCATTAAATGTCGGTATTACCTACAGACAAGAACAAATTAAAGATTATGCTGGATATAGTGATGTTATTAAGCATTTGATGAACGATGCTAAAGCCGACCCCAAACTCAAGAAATTAATTTTTGGAACAGTAGGCGAAGTCATAAAAGTTCAAAACAATTTGCAAGTAGCAATTGAAATTGCGCTAGGCCAAAGTGTCCAAAATATCATCACATCAACTCCTCAAGACGCTTCTGTGCTGATCGACTACCTAAGACATAAAAATTATGGTCGTGCTACATTCCTACCATTATCTACTGTTAAATCTAATAGTCTGCCATCCGAATATGATCGTGCGCTACGCGAAAAAGGTGTATTGGGCATAGCAGCCGACCTAGTCAGTTGCGACAGGAAATTTGATGGTATTATATCCAATCTTTTAGGCAGAATCGTAATCGTAGAAGATAAAGAGGTTGCTATTGCAGTATCTCAAAAGTATAGACAAGGTTTTAGGATAGTTACGCTTGCAGGTGACTCGTTTGCTACTAGCGGAGCAATAACTGGTGGTAGTGCACCGTCTAAGAGCAACCGTGTGCTTTCGATGGAGACTGATTTGCAAACTATGATAAAACGTAGCAACTCCATCGCAAAAGACCTTAAACTTCTAGCTGAAGAAATTAAAGACTTTGAAGTAGAAGCCAAGAAGATGGAACAAGGTGTCAAAATTTTAGACGCTAGAGTACACTCCTTAGACATAGAAATCGAAAAATATAATACTTTGGTCGCTGGGGCTGAGGGAAATCTAAAAGAACTCGAAGCAGAAGTTGAAAAGCTTTTAGATTTGATTACTATGAACTCTAAGCAGGCAGCAGAACTTGATAAATTGATTAAAGATGCCTCAGGCGAACATGCGTCGGCCACTTGGGAAAAGACATCTGCCGATGAATATGTCAATGAAGCAAGAGATAAATTCCTAAAAGACCGTCAAAAGCGCGATGAGTTGTTTACGGCTGCAAATGAAGCGGTTATGGATTTGACTTCTCTTAAAATAGAAATCAACAACCGAGCACATGATATTGCGCTTATAAAGGCAGATCTAACCCAAATTGACAGTTCATTGCGTGAATTGTCTTTTAGTTGTGCTGCAAACGCAAGAGAAATAGCCGATGCAGAGTCCGAGGTCGACACTTCTGCCTACAGTGAAGATGACAAGAAATTAGTTGACGCTATGGCCGCTCGCGTCCGTGAGATAGATGAGTATAAGAGCACTCTAAAGCATTCAGTTGAAGAACTTGATATATTAAGAAACTCAAAACAAGTGCAAATTAATATAGCAACGGAAAAGCGGATTAAAGAAGAAGCTAGGATAGAGCGCATACAAGGCGATCTAGAAAATTTGTTGGCTAGGATTCGCGATGAATATGACATTGACGCTGAGTCTGCTAAAGAATACATACACCAACTAGAATCCGATCCCGATCTCACTTTTAATCCAGAAAGAGCGCAAATTGAAATGGCAGCATTAAAACGCGATATCGACAGGATAGGACCTATAAATGAATTAGCAGAAGAAAGGTATTATGAGGAGAAGAGACGGTATTCGGAAATAAAAGCGCAATTTGATGATTTGGTTAGAGCCGAAGATGAATTGATAAAGATCATTGACGATCTAACTAACGAGATGACAACTAAATTTACTAATCGCTTTAACATCATCAACAAAAACTTCAATCAGGTATTCCAGGAATTGTTCGGTGGCGGGACGGCAAAACTCGAGCTGAACACCGAAGATGGTACAAAAACTATTCTCGAGGCTGGTATTGAAATCAAAGCCCAACCACCTACTAAACAACTCACCAACATGAGCCTATTGTCGGGTGGTGAACAATCACTGATTGCAATCTCAATACTGTTTGCTATTATAAAGATGAATCCTATGCCTTTCTGTGTGTTGGATGAAATTGAAGCTGCACTAGATGACGCTAATGTCGATTTGTTTGCCCAATACTTAAGAAAATTCTGTAAAACAACGCAGTTTATAGTTGTTACACACCGCAAACCAACAATGGCATTATGTGAGTTCATGTACGGTGTAACTATGGAAGGTAGCGGCGGGATTTCTAAAATAGTAAGTGTAACTATGGATGAAGCCACAACCAATAACTGGTACTCAGTAGGTCCCGACACGGATAACCCAGCTGAGCCAGTAGTAGAATAGAGAGGATTGATAATGGGACTGTTTTCTAGAATTAAAGACGCTTTAATTAAAACAAAAGAAAACATTGGGCGCAAGCTCTTTGAGACGTTTAAAGGGCGCGCCCTTGATGACGCTTTTTATGAGGATTTAGAAATGGCACTTATTTCGGCTGATGTAGGTGTCATGGCCACAGAGACAATACTAGATGAATTGCGACAAGCCGCATATAAAAAGAAATTGACCGATACAGAGTCAGCAAAAAACGAGTTGAGATCTATAATGGTCGGCATCGTTGATTTCGATATTCTACCATTCAGATATCCGCTTGTAATTATGTTAGCTGGTGTCAATGGTGTAGGTAAAACAACGGCAATAGGTAAATTAGCAAAATACTTTTTAAGTATCGGTAAAAGCGTCATTGTAGCAGCTGCCGACACTTTCCGGGCTGCTGCTAGTGAGCAACTAGAGGTCTGGGCACAACGCGCTGGTGTTAGAATTATAAAACATTCCGAAGGTAGCGACCCAGCTGCAGTAGTATACGACGCAATAAGTTCAGCTAAGGCTAAAAACACCGATGTCGTGCTAGTCGACACAGCAGGCAGATTGCATAATAAGAAGAATTTGATGGAAGAGCTTAAGAAAATTGGTCGCGTTGTTACAAGAGAAGCGCCTAACTCCGAAGTTAGAAATTATTTAGTTCTTGACGCCACTACGGGACAGAATGCAATAAGTCAAGTCGAATTTTTTGACGAGGCTATTGAAATTGACGGTATAGTTCTAACAAAGCTAGACAGCTCGGCTAAGGGTGGTGTCGTTATGGCGATAGCCGAAGAATTAAAAATCCCCGTAGTCTTTGTAGGCATCGGTGAGACAATAGACGATTTGATCCCGTTTGACGCTACAGATTTCATCGATGGAATATTATAACTTTTAGCTTTAATTGTGCTTGCATGAGTTTTGATATGCCACGCATGTACCTTACTCCCTTTCGTCTGAGGCGCATTTGGGGCTAAATCTAAGCCTACACGGCATAAAAACTGCTAACCCTTAAAGATATTCACAAATTGAACCATCGTCGTGCTGTGCCTTAATTAAGTGCGCAAACAACTGTCTAACTCTTAACTAACAATCTAGATATATTTGAAGTTTAAAACTTCGCTTTGTGCAATTAGATACAAGCTTAACACAAAAATAATTGAAAGCATTCGAGAAAATTAGGTAGTACAGCTATGCTAGATTAAACCACCAACACGTGGCACAAAAAGGGTAAACTAAAAATCTATTAGCGTAGGTCTTGGCATTTGCGATACTCTAATCAAATTATATATTTCTACTTCGGCCACAGTTATATATTTTTGAATGTGTAGACAACTAGTCAAATTTTACAATCATTTGGCTATGTGACTTTACTATTTGTAATAATTGCATTTACAAATAGAGAAAATTTTGGCAGTGGACATGGGCCTTTGAGGTTTTGAATCGTTTATGCTCATTTAGAAGTTTCGCGTTGTGTTTTTTGTTGCATTTTGGTGTCATATGTTTAAATGTGTTGCAAAATTTAGAAAAAAATGTTATTATTTTTACATTACACGAGCAAATTAGCGAAGCATAATTTGGACTGAGCGTTGGGGTTTTCATGTTAAAATCAATGAAAATAAATTTAAGAACGCGCTTGCGGGCGAGGTTTACAGTGTTGCTGTTTGCCCTGCTTTTATTATTATTAAACATGGCTCTTCTCGCTTGTGTTGATAATGGTTTTAATTTTAATATTCCAGACACCCCAGCTTATGCATCAGATAAAGTAGTTTATGCAACACGTTTGACTACATACGATGGACCTTCAATTATGCAGTCATCGGATGATTTAAGCGTACGTGTAGAGGGAAAAGATCTTTTTGTATATCAAACTCGAGTAAACATCAGACGCAGCTTTTCTTTTTCAGAACCCGCAACTACTGCATATATGGTCTACTTCGATTTCGAGGGTTCAGTTTCAGTGTCTATCACTATCCCGATGGCAAAAGAAATCTCTAGTATTACAATTAGACCGCTAGCTTATAAGATTGACTCTATAGTAACACAAAGTAAAATTATTTTTAAACTCGACTACCCTGCTAGTTACACGCTAGAATATAAGTGGAGCGATGGCGCAGCCGAACATGATGATGTATTACATATCTTTGCAAATGAAATTGATATAAATGCCATAAACTCCGCAAATGTGCCCGATGACGTAATATATGTTGGACCTGGCATATATGACATTAGCTCATTTCCGATCGAGTCAGGAAAAACATTATATATAGCAGGTGGCGCATATGTGTTTGGTCAAATACGCGCAGAATTCTCCGATAATATAACAATCCGTGGACGCGGGATTATAGATGGCTCTATTGCTGAAAACTCTAGTGCTATACAATCAATTAGCACGATTGAGTTCGTCGACTCCACTAATATTACCATTAGCGGGGTAATTTTATTAGACCCTGCAGGTTGTGCCGTCTCTTTAACTAGATGCAAAAATTCGAACATCTCAGACGTTAAAATAATAACGGCACGAGCCTATGGAAGAGGCATTTCTCTGCAGTCTTGTCAAAACATTCTAGTCGCTGACTCGTTTGTGAGATCCTGGGACGATAGTCTAGTCGTCAAAAGCATAAGAGGCATGCCATCCTCTAATATCGTATTTGAAAATTGCGTAGTTTGGACTGATCTTCAACATAGTTGCTCTATAGGGTACCAAACAGACTGTGAATATATCCAAAACATAACTTTCAGAGACATAACAATTCTTCACAATTATAGCATGGCATCTTTAGCCATACATAATTCGGATTCCGCTAAAATAAGTAATATATATTTTCTAAACATTACTATTGAAGATACTATCCCCATAGGACAATTTGTTGATGACAATTCTGATAATTATATAATAGATATAACGATTGCAAAAAACTTCGAGTGGAGTGTTTCCGCTACGCGTGGTTCAATTGCTGATGTCACATTAAGCAACATTAATATATTATCTACAAGTGCTGAGGCATCAATATGTCTCAAGGGCGAGAATAGTATTTCATCTGTTGGATCTGTCGTGTTTAATAACGTGTATTATCAAGGCAAGCTTTTAACAAGCTTGGGTGACGCGAAATTTTCAACAAATAGTTTTGTAAGTAGTATCCAGTTTGGAAAGCAAGGTAATTATACCAATGGATCGCGTATTAAATATCCGTATAGACTTGCAATACGTAATTCATCTGTCCAGTATACCAACTATTCAACACCGACACAAGCTGGTGTTGATGTGGCGAGCTTTGCTAAGACCACTATAGAAACTCCGTTTGTCGGCGATCAAATAACCTTAAATAATATAAGTGTTGGTGTTACTCATAATGCTGGTTTTGATCATACGATTTATGATGATGGTTTATGGAGTCAAAATACTTTTAACACAAGCAACTTGTTTGATAACGATGCGAGCACCGAATGGGTGGCACCTATATGGAACGACACTAAAAACGAATATGCAGCACTGTCGATATCGTTTGGAGATAATATTATCAAAGCTGGTATCATACGCCTACTTTTTGGTCCTGATAGCAAGTATTTAACTGAGTATCGGATTCGGTTATACAACAAAAGCGATGCTGAAAAGAATTTCGTATTCCTAAAGGAAGTCTATTGCAAAGCCTCGCCTAGTACTGGTAATTATTTTGATATTATAGTGCCTAGCGTTGGATCACATACTCTTCAGCTTAGAATATATCGAAATACAGGTATATTAGGCGCTACAAGGCTTAAAATAGGTGATATCGCATTATATCAAATTAGCTTGTCGACAAATCGCAATGTATATGACGTATCTTCTAGTCTAGATATATATACATCCGACTACTTGACGGATGGTAACATTAACACCTACTGGCAAGCATTAGATGAAGAAGCTATCTTTGCTATCAAATTATCAGAGCAAAGCAGCGTATATCAATTGCATGACATAGTGCTATATTTACCACCTTCTCTGACCTGGAAATTAAGAGAAGAGATAATAGATATACTGTGGAGCACAGATGGCTTTACATATTATTCATTGCAAAATAAAATAACATGTACTTTTGACCCTTTAAATGGCAATTATGTAAGAATATCATTGAGTGGAGTGAGAGCATCTCACATACTTCTGCATTTCTATGATAATTCGCTTGAAGGATATGGCGCACAACTCTCAGAGATTTTTATTTACGGAAATGCCGATGAAACTTGAAGCGCACATTTCACACCTGTTAAATGCACCCCCGCTCTTAACATTAAGAAGTGATCTTAACTCTTCTTTTAGTGAGATCAAACTTTGATATTTAATATATCAATGCTAGTGATACGTTTAGTATATACGCGCTCATGTGATAAAATATAGTGTACTAAATTGGTAGGATAAAAAATGTTTAAATTGCTAATCGTCGATGATGAAATACTTATCAGGAAAGGCTTAAGTGAGACGATCGACTGGGCATCAATTGATGTTCAAATTGTCGGAGAAGCCACAAACGGTGTCGAGGGACTTGAAATGGTTGCAAGTCTTAAACCTGACATTATCATCTCCGACATTCGAATGCCGATAATGGACGGCATCGCAATGGCTAAAGAACTTCAAAACAACAATTTTGATGGAATAGTCATCATATTAAGCGGATATAGTGAATTCACTTATGCACAACAAGCGATAACTAGTGATATAGTAGCGTATATGTTGAAACCAACTGATAATGAGATGCTGTTGAAGACAGTAGTTGAGTCTTCAAGAAAACTTGCTACGAGGCGTGCTAAGAATCGAATAATAAAAATGTATCAAGACGATGCTGTGCTACTTAAAGGGAAAACGCTAAACGATTTTCTTAATGCAACACTGTCTGCGGCAGAAATTGCCGATCGGTTTAGTTTGTACGGGCTGAAACC
>JAITLB010000207.1 GCA_031278175.1 Christensenellaceae bacterium | reverse complement strand
AGTAGAGAATAAAAACTCGCAAAACCCGTCTATAGTAATTAAATGAGGTTATGCTATATTCTTTTTGAATTTATTCCTTAATATTCTAAAACCCTCCGCAGGCAGTTCGAGTTTGGAATTATTGCTACGAGCCAGGGCATATTGGGAAATTGGACTTGCACTTATAGACAGAACTGTACATGACGCGCTCTGTGGTGGTGCAATTTACTTTTAATTTCAAGGATATATCAAATGAAAATAACTGCGAGTTAAATCCAGGAAATAAAAATCAATCTAAATGAGGTGACTTACACGAAATAGCGACAGCTTTATGAATTTTGAATTATGCCTTGAAAGCATTAACAACAGAAATAATTATTTATCACTTAAATGCTTTTTCACTGACAACTGGCTGTTTTCAGAATATAAAAACCTAAGAGTTAAAGGTCAATGCATTCTATTTTAAATGCGCAATACTGCTACTATGAATATTTCAGGAGTAATACCTCAACAAAGGAGAATACAATTGCCTAGCACATTTAAGAGAACTCTAAAAGCAAACCTTAACTGCAAAAAGTGTATAACGCATCTAAGTATTGAGTTTTGTCATTTTGGTGTAGCATCAAATGACACGCAAATTTGCATATAAAAATGCCAGTCTAGTGAGCCTCAAATTCTATTCTTGCTCTTCTTCACTTTCAAGTATCTCGCCATATAAAATCAAACTAATTACACCATCCGAGCAACTTGCAATTTCGTCTTCTGCAAATTGAAAGTCTAAGCATTCATATACATAGTCGCTAAGTATCAGTTTAACATATACAGGATATTCACCAATTGGTATCGTCTTAGAAGCTGCATATTCACCGAAATCATATTTTGCTTCGTAATAGATGACTTCAGCAAGTCCAAAACCCGCTATATATAAGTCAGCAACTGCGAGGGTAGCGTCTTCAGTGTAGTTTGCTTCAAGTTCTTTTATTTCTTTAGGTATTACATATAGACCCTGCATATAGTCACCATGCTCAACAACAAACTTATTTATTGTTGCTCTGGGTGCAGTTATGAGGACGAATTCATACTTGCTCGTCCAAGCCTCGTATTCATAAACGTTTATAGTTAAGTGTTTATAAACCCCTGGTTTGACTGCCTCTGAGTAATCCTCGCTATAAACAGTTATTTCCCACACTATTTCGGATACAACTTCAGCGTCATAATCAGAGTCAAGAATGCCAGAGCCTACGCCTTGTTGCTGTATATTACCTACTTGAATGTAGAAATAAGGTGTACCATCATATACTTTACTTGGATTGTTGTAGACTGCAACCCAAGCACTGCGTTTGACTATTGTCAGAATTCCAGGAGTAACTTTGGTGATATAATAGTTAGATAAAACTTCCTCTTCTATTACCGTGTTTAGCTGAATATCTAAGGTAATGGTGTAACTCCCTGGCATTTCGCCTTCTGTTCTGACTACGTATTTGTTTAATGCTGCAGAAATATCTACCTTTTCGCTCTCAAACATGTAATGAACACCAAACGAATAAAACAAAAGATCATCGCTTTCGCCGTATGTTTTAGACATATCAGGGCATTCTACATTTAAACCAGCTGGTTCTATTATTACTTCGCACTGTAGAGTCTGTGTTAAATAGTAATCAGGATTATCAAGTGCCTCTGCCCATACGCTATATGTACCAACATTCTTAATTACTCCTGAATACGATTCTATGACTCCACATACATCACCAGTTAGAAGACCACTTACTGTAGCATCTACCAACACTACCTTTGTAGTATACGAGTATTTAAGTTGGGCAACAGGTTGTTGCGCGTCATCTAGAAAAACTGCTTGAACAGGTAATGGCGCAACGCTGATTTGCTTTGTAATAATATCCTCTTGAATTATATAACAATCTTTCTTAGCACCATTTAAACTTAATAGGGTTGCGGTATAAGTTCCAGCATGGACAAAATACTCCTCATAATCCATGTTCGCCTGTTTTTTATATCCAATAACAGGTGTTACTAGATCAATATCTTCTTGTAGCACTCCGCTAATTTGCGCATTAAGTGTCTGTGCCTTACCATTATACGTCAGCGCATCACTATTGTTGAACGATACATTGACCGTCAAGGGTGTTACTCCAAAATGGATATTCAATTCAGAAGTTAATCCGTTTGCAGAGTCAGTTATTTTTATAATAAAATTCCAAATATTTTCGGTGCTTTCTAGCGATTTCATGAACTTCTTGCTTACAGTAAATATTCCATTATCTACGCTAACACCAAAATCTGGATCTGAATAATCGTTTATAGCAAATGTGAAACGTTGTTTATCTGTGTCTACAATATACGGTTTTATATTAAGTTCAAATTCCGTTCCGTATAAACATTCGACTTCAACAAGATTCTTCGTCAATTCTACCGATATAGGAACCAACTGTGGCACTACCACTAAATTTGCGGATACAACTGCATTTAGGTCCAATAACTTGCCATTCACCTCCCAACCTGTCACGTTATAACCAGGTAGCTGAGGCAAGGCGGGCAGACTTATGCCAGACTGTGAGAGGGACTTTCCTGTAACAACTTTAAAGGTCATCTGTTCATTGCTTGAAACACTAAATACAACATCATAATAAACATTCCCTTGCGCGTCAGGCACTGCGACATCAAACTCGACTAGGATACTTTTCTCATCTAGCGTATAAATGTATACCTTAGTTAAACCTGGGTTTAGAGCATAAATTTTCCCCAATTGATGTACCGCAACATCTTTATCGTCTATCTTAACTATGTATTGCGCAAAAAAAGATGGTTGACTAAATAGCGAAGAAACTTCAATTCCATTCAATGAAGCATAATCCTGACTTTCAATAGCTTTGTTAACTTCCGAAACTTCATTAACTGGGAGAGTTAAAAAATCGGATTCAAATTTTTTCTCAAGAGTTTGCTCTCTTGTAGCGTTTGAAATATATGCTAGATATCCAAAACTAAAAACCAAAGCAACTATAGATATCAAAAACAACATCGTTAGCAACGCATGTTTTCCTGTGTGCTTTTTTAATTGTATACTACTGCCTTTAATTGCTTTATCGCATTGCGCGACATCCATTTCGCATTGCGGATGCGCATCAGTAGAATGATACACGCTACTAGATGTGAATTGGTTCCTCATATTAAAAAATTCCTGCTTAAATTAGATCCTTGTTTTTGTGACATTATATAAAGATCACAATTTGTGCAAATTTCAGTTGTCACCATTAATGAGCCTTTGCTAATGGTGCTGTTTTTGCTTTGCTGAATCCAGTTATGTACGCAGAATAAATTCTGTCTTTTGCCACGTTGACGCTATCGGCTGTGTCAACTATGATATGGCCCGATCTGTCTCGTTGGCTGACACGATCATAATCTTTATCAATCAAAACGTAAATACTACCTTTCTTAAAGCGTATTGAAGCGAAATGAACACCTCTTGCGGTAAAAACTTCCTCAGCATCATAACCTCTGCTCAATGTAAGACCACCACTAAAAAAGAAATCCAACAACTCGTTCAAAATATAGTGATCCTTTAATTTGAATTTACGCTTGTTTATGCCTTCTGGAAATTGACTCGGTGCGTTAAGTTTTCTCACCACTACAACCAAGACAATGATTGGTATAACTAATAGAAGGACTCCTGCAATTATACAAGTGACTATCAATATTACCAAGTTTGTACTAAACATTGAAATTGCTTTTGCAAGTATATCAATAGAAAGAATCTTATTGGTTAATCCCGCATCTGGTGCCAGTTTTGGTGCTAACAGCAGGAGAAAAACTCCCGCGCAAAGCACAACGGAAATCAAAAAATATAAAACAGCTTTAACTATTCTGGCTTGCTCATAAAAACTACGCATGTTTTTCCGCTCTGTATAGATGTATTTTCGACACTCGTCAAAACTAACCACATAAACCAACAGATTAACGTGGCGATATTAGAAATCGAAGTCTATACTAAAATTATACAACATTTTCCTCAATTTAACAAGAGTAAATTAATATCCTATATACAAATGTGTTTGAAAAGCACAGTTTAACAACTCTTAATTGTAGATATTGCATTATCTGAGCGTCTTTTGCCGTCTACGGCTAGCGTGTCAGTCAATACAGTCCTTTTCATCTATTTTCTTGTTTAACATAGAAACAAACTCATCGTATGGTATCGTGCCACAGTTTCCAAGCGTGCGAGATCTGACGGCAAGCGTCCCGTTTTCTTTTTCAGCATCGCCAAGAACTAGCATATATGGTATTTTTTCAAGTTGTGCTTCACGTATTTTGTATCCTATTTTCTCGCAACGCGAATCGATAGTAACTCTAAAGCCTGCTTTCCGCAATTTGTCTGCTACTTCCTGCGCGTAATCAATTGTGCGATCTGTTAAACTCATCACTCTTACTTGCTCGGGCGCAAACCATAATGGCATAGCTCCTTTGTATTTTTCAATCAGGAGTGCCATAGTCCGTTCGTAACAGCCTAGCGAAGTTCGATGTATAATATATGGACGCGCTTTCTCGCCATTTTCATCAATGTATGACATATCAAAACGTTCTGCAAGAAACATATCTATTTGTATAGTTATGAGAGTATCCTCTTTCCCGTGTACGTTTTTAATTTGTATGTCTAGTTTAGGTCCATAAAAAGCTGCATCACCGATGCTCTCTTTATAATCAAGTTCTAAGTGATCCAAAATCTTTTTCATCTCGCCCTCTGCATATTCCCAAGCAGGAGGGTCGTTGATGTATTTCTCTGTGTCATTTGGATCCCATCTTGAAAATCTAAATGAAACATCATCAAGTAAACCCAAACACTTCAATACATATCTTGCTAAATCTAAACAACCTCTAAATTCAGCTTCTAACTGGGATGGCATGCAAACAATATGCCCTTCGCTTATCGTAAACTGTCTAATACGTATTAGACCATGCATCTCGCCACTCGCCTCATTTCTGAACAATGACGAAGTTTCACCATATCGCTGTGGCAACTCCCTATATGACTTAAGTCCATTATTGTATATTGTATACTGGAATGGGCAAGTCATAGGTCTTAGCGCATAAACTTCCTCGTCACTTTCAGGATTGCCCATAACGAACATACCATCTCTGTAATGATCCCAATGCCCTGATATTTTATATAGCTTGCTTTTTGCCATATACGGTGTTTTCGTCAGCAAATACCCTCTGCGCTCTTCTTCATCTTCTATGAAACGGCTTAAGATGCGGAATAATGCCGCACCCTTTGGCATCAACAACGGTAACCCTTGACCAATGTTCTCATCAGTCATAAAGTAACCCAGCTCTCGACCTAGTTTATTATGATCTCTAAGTTTTGCTTCTGCTAATGCCGCTAAATGGGCTTCTAGATCAGCTTTTTTATCAAATGCTGTTCCATATATCCTGGTTAACATCTTGTTATGTTCATTGCCGCGCCAATACGCACCAGTAAGAGAAGTTAATTTAACAGCTTTTATATAACCCGTAGAAGGAACATGCGGGCCAGTACATAGATCGACAAAATCGCCTTGTCTGTAAATAGATATTTCTGCAGACTTAGGCAAATCATTTATTAATTCAACTTTATATGGCTCCTCTAATCCCAAAAAGAAATTCACTGCTTGTTCACGAGACATGTTCTCGCGCGTTATCGGAATGTTCTCCTTTATTATCTTCATCATCTCACGCTCTATTTGCGCGAGATCATCAAATGAAATATTGGTTTTAAAATCAAAGTCATAGTAAAAGCCGTTATCGATAGCTGGACCTATAGCAACACGCACAGTAGGATAAATACGTTTAACAGCTTGCGCTAAAATGTGCGATGCACTATGTCTATACACACGCTTGCCATCATCCGATTTAAACGTGATAAATTCGACTGTCGCATCGTTTTCTAGTGTTGTACTTAGATCTTTAAGTACACCATCTACTTTAGCCGCAAGTGTCGTTTTAGCAAAACTTTCACCTATGCGCTTAGCAATATCTAATAGACTAATGCCATTATCAAACTCGACAAAATTGTCTCTAAGCTTAATTTTCATTATTTAAATTTCCGCCTTTTAACATCCCGCAATGTATCTTCGAGATGTCTAGTTAACTTCGAACAGGATTTAGAACTGTACATATAAGTTTGGATTGATATTATAACGCACTTAACATAAAAATACTACTAGATTATATGCCAAAACTCAGTTTTTGATATTAAAACAACCCTATATGGTTTAAAATAGTTACGCCTTTGTTGAGTGCTAGCAAATCACTGCATTTTTAAGCAGACCACAATAGCATTAATGGTCAGCTTAAGTATGATGATCCAAATTTAATCTACACTATTGAATTACTGTTTTTGATCCCTAATGCTCGCCCCTTGCAATTCTTGCAAGACACAATCAATAGACTACTCCAACCTAACTTCACTACCTGCATTTGCACCTGTTGCAAATGCCGTGTAGTTAGTTTTCTCATTTTTATTCATTCCA
>JAITLB010000127.1 GCA_031278175.1 Christensenellaceae bacterium | reverse complement strand
GACAATTTTAATAAACGAATGCAGGAAAGCGGGAGTATTTGTAGACTATTGCAAGGATACGGTCCAAGTGAAACTTGTTCGGCGACTTGCGTAAATACTTTGTCGAAAAACAGACGTGGGAGCTGTGGAATACCGCAAGCCTGCACAAAATATAGAATATTTGACGAAACTACGAGCACATTGAAAACTATCGGATTAGGAGAACTGTACATCGGCGGCGACTCTTTATTTAACGGATATTATGCTAATCACGAAGCCAATGAGCAGTGAGTTTACGTAGATGTTGGCGGTGAGCGATATCTTAAATCGGGCGATGTTGTGGAAATCAGTGAAGATGGTTATGTGACGTTCAAATCCCGTATCAAACGGATTATTAAGGTTTCAGGCTTTGCTGTTTTTCCAAATCAAATAGAGCAGGTGGCTGTTTCTTTTGACGGGATATCGAGAGCGTGCGCATTAGGATTTACAGACCCTATTACAATGAGTAAAGTGGTTTTGTTTTATGAAACGTTGAACAAGAAAAATATTGACGAAATAAAGTTATTGGTTGTCCTAAAAAAGCATTTAGAACCCAAAGCTGTTCCGAGAGAAATTCGTTTTACAGAGAAAATCCCCTTAACACCATATAATAAAATAGATGTCGCGGCTTTAAGAAAATTATACGAGGAGATAAAGACTATGTAGTAAAACCGCTCGGTTAGAGTAATCGAGCAGCTTTTCTTTTGTGCTTAAAGGCGCAAGGCTCAAAGATACTCAAAGAATCTAAAATTGTCGAAAGAAAGTGCTAAAAATCCGTTGGCAACGGATTTTGGTGTTGTTATACCTGTATCGTGGCATTGCGCCACGATAGAAGGTGAAAAGTAGTTGCGTGCAGTCGATGAGGGATTGCTGAATGATATGTTTCAGTTTATCTCCAAAAAACAGTTCGAGGGAAAGCGGTCGCCGATGCAGATGGAGATAATCGCGGGGTTTTTGAAATATCGGCTGAACAGTGCGAGAGTGTACCGATATATCGGTTATCTTGAGAACAATGGGAGTATAGAGAAACGGGCGGACAACGGCATTCTGATCCGCGATGTAGAGTCGCAGATTGACGATTTCAGCACATCGTCATGCGAGAGCAAACGAGTCTCGGATCAACTGGATCGGCTCGAAACCCCGCTGACAAAATACGGCTTCACGGTATCGCTGGATTTCGAGGACTACGAGCCAGACACGAGGTTGTACCATGCCGTTTTTACAGTGGGCAAGCTATATTCATAACCTCTAAAAATATTTTGCGTTTTTCGCCTCAAAGGGCTTGCATTTTTCCTAAAAATGAGTATAATATGTAGGTAGGGTGAACCTTACTCGACCTACCTACAGGAGGTGTACTATGTTAAATGCGACCAATATGTTGGTGGATAATGCTAAGGTGATGTCCAAGGGGCAAATCACTTTGCCGAAAGATTTCAGGGAGGCTTTGCGCATCGGCACTGGCGACAGGGTGACGCTGATCTACGATGGGGACAAAATCATTTTGATGAACGCAATGCATTACGCAATGAAAATGCTTCAAGAGGGCATGAACGGCGCGGCGGAGGAGGCGGGAATCAAAAACGATGATGACGTGACCAATCTTGTTATGAATATTCGTTACGGAGATAACGAAAAAGAGAAGGAATGAGAGTATTGGTAGATACGAATATTCTGATTGCCGCCGCCGCGTAAGCGGTTTTTAAGGCGACCGCTTTGCCCTACGAATGCGTCATATGCGATTACTGCGTTGATGAGTTCAAAAGGGTCATGAGTAGAAAATTTTCTAAATATGTTGGAGTTGCGGACAGTTTTCTCGCCGCCGCGCTTATTTCGTCAGAGATTATTTCTACTCCGACGGACGAGGAAACCGCCGAAACGGAAACGGCAATAAGGGACGTAAAAGACCGCCCTATACTGCGTGTGGCAATCAAAGCGTGGGTTGACTTTATTTTGACGGGCGACAAGGATTTTTTAGAATCTGGCTTAAAAAAACCGCAAATGTTCGCGGCGGCTGATTTTATCGTGTCCACCAAATAACGATTACAATAAGTTATAACAATCTTTGAAAAAACCTCTCGGCAATCGGGAGGTTTTTTCGCGTACAACCTAAATCCTCGCAGGTGTATGCGCACGCTGATAACAATCTCCGTTTTTAATACTGTGAACATTATTACTAGTTTCAAATGAATCTAATATTTTATCATATATCAGGAAAGACATAAATTTTATCTTTCCGTTAGATGCTTATTAAATTTGTATATTATGCGCATCAAACAAATTCGCTGTTTACGAATGAACCATAGTTCTCTTAAATATAAAATATTAGATTTATTTGGATTAATAATAATGTTAACAGTTTCTAAAATTTTACGTTGCCATCGACCTGCGCACAACTGCGGGAATTTAGGTTACAAAAAAAAGGAGGGCGCTATGCCAAACACAGACGTTAGTCCAATTATATGAGGTGGGCAACAAGAAGTTTTTCGTGGCGGATCTGAACACGGGCGGAGTGTGCTTTACACCGATGTTCTGGTAGATAATGGTGTTGAGTTTAATGCTACTGAGAGTTTGGAAACTACAAACGAAAATTACAAACGAACAAAATATACTATTGTGATCCATATGCGTCCTACCTAAAGCACGTGTCGAAAGGAATCATTCGATTATCAGACAAATACTCCCCAATACCGAGAACATTGCATGATATACGCAAGATGATATCGATAAAATGATGTCACATATCAATTCTTATGCTCACGATTCTCTACAATGGAAAACACCTTACCAGGTTTTTGTTTGTTCTATGGCGAACCGACTGCAAAAGCACTAGGGATGTTCCCAGTTTCTCCCAGTGACGTTTGTCTAAGACTATGTATTATGAAAAGAGAATAATATATTTTTCTTTTAAAGAAAATAGAAAGAACAGATACCAAGCTGTCAAAAATGAAACTCATCATTTTTTAATTCTTTTTTGTGTTATATCGACTCTTTTTATTGAACTAATCATCGACTATGTTTTTGTTTATTAAGTAAAAAACACTCTACCCGGTAGTTGCTAAGTGGGGCATTATCGTAGAATTATTACAGTTGGATCTGGTAGTTATTTTTAAAAATTTCCTTTTTACCGCCTTTCACTCTTGCCATTTTTTCAAGAAAAGGCTGCAATTAGGATTAAAATGGATGCCTAAAACACGTAATTTCACAATAATATATATTTCTTTTGATAAAGACCAGGGGATTTGCTTGCCTTTCGTTTTTGCGGGCCAAACTGGAAGTACTTTGTCGTTCAATGTCGATGAAAACATATCCCGAAAACAGCAACTCTTCCCCCTTTCTCTCTTTCCCTTTACCGACAAACCACTTGTCTTTCAAAGGCAAGAACGGAAAAATATTATGTCCTTTGTACATAGCGTTCAGGGCATTTACAACTTTTTGTTCTTTGCCGTTAAAAACAAACAGCACATACCAATACGCATCGGACTAAAAAAAGGCATAATTATCCTTTTGCGAAGTCTATCATCAAGTTTCGCAATGGTGGTTGTATTTTCCCTGATCCACATCATGCAACACAGCGATGATGACTTCAAGCAGGTGCTTAATCTGCAAAGAATATTCCACTCTTAATTCAGACTATATTATTTACATAACAATTTTCATTGTTATTCTCTAAACACTAATTTGCGGAAAATTTATTCCGAAAGCTGAATGTTTTTTCTTGAAATTTAGAGTTGCTAATACCTATGGGCGATGTTGAATTAACTCAAACCAACTACGCTAAACAATATACCGAAAAGCGACATAAACCACCAATTACTTAGATTTTATATATGCCGTTTATATGTTAAGATACTAGTTGAGCCGAGATACATCTCGCAATTCTTACCAAATCTCTCCATTTTCGTCATTAAGTCATTTGACAGCGGGGGGTGGTGATATAATAAGAGCAGTCTCAATGAGGACTCACTTTTATGATAGAAAATCAAACCTTTGAACGCAAGCGCGAATACATTCAAAAAGCAAAGAACACACTGCTTGCGTTCCTTAATACGGACGGCGGTACTCTTTATATCGGCATCGATGATGACGGAACTGTCTATGGCGTAAACGGCGACATTGACGAGGAAACAAGGAGAGTTTCTTCTGCTTTCCGCGATTCTGTTATGCCCGACCCGTCAGGCCACTTCAAAGTAGAACACGAAAAGCGCGATGGTAAGAATATTATTGCCGTAACTGTGGATCGTGGCTCGGCAATCCCCTATTGCTATGCTTCATACGGACTTGTGCCGCAAGGAGTGTATGTCCGTGTCGGCAGCCGTACCCTAACGGCAACCCGTGAGCATATACACCAAATGATAAAAGACAACGGCACAGGACTGTTCATCACCGAATTATCTATCGAGCAGTATTTAACCTTCAATTATGCCGATAAGGTCTTTGCCGAAAAAGTTGTCAAATTTGGCGATGAACAAAAGACATCGCTCGGCTTAATCCGGCTTGGCGGTCGCTATACCAACCTTGCATTGGTACTCTCCGACCAATGCCCTTACACAACTAAGGTGGTTATCTTTGAGTGGCTGAATAAAGAAAAATTCAAAGACCGCAAGGAGTTTACTGGATCATTGTTCAAACAAATCGATGATGTTGTGACATACATTCATGTTTTTAATCGTGTACGCAGTACCTTCGAAGGTGTTTACAGAATAGACCATCCCGATTACACCGACACTTCAATCCGTGAAGCTCTTATCAACGCTCTCATTCACCGCGACTATCATATTGAATGTAGCGTGCTTATAAGCATGTTTGACAACCGCATAGAATTTATGTCGCTTGGCGGTGTTATACCTGGTGTAACTCAAGATCTTATGCTTGCCGGCATTTCAGTTTTAAGAAACGAAAAATTGGCGCAAGTATTTAACCGCTTAAATATTATTGATGCGTTCGGCGCTGGCATCCCGCGTATTTTCGGTGCGTGCGAAAAGAGTAATGTAAAGCCCGAGATCCCCATCACGGACGGCGGCTTTCTTATCCGCATTCCTAATATGAATCATAATCTTCAGAGCGGTTCAAGTAATGGAATAACAGTAGAAACGAGCGAACAAAACGACTAACCTTTTTTGCCGACACCGCATTCAATAAGGAAGAGTCCGCAGATGTTCTTGGATTGTCGATTAGCGGCACATATAAATTATTGCAACGCATGACAGACAAAGGAATGCTTATAACCCGCAAGTCGGGAAAGCAATGGATATATGGCAGTGCGCAAGCAAGATAAGAGTTGTTGAAACAAGCAACAGGCTGAAAGGCAAAATTGTGGCATTTGTCGGGACTTTCAGTGCCGGGACAATCCAAGTCAAAGACCTTGTATATGCCGCTGGCGGTGCGCCGTCTGACAACATTCCTGTGTTTGCCGATTATGTTGTTGTGTGTCATAACGGCAAAAATGCACAAATGTATAAAAAAGCATCAAAAATGATACAACCTTGGGCAATCAGAGAAATAACTGAAGCCGACTTACGGATAATTTGCTCAGGCGAAATTTCCGCCCCCGAACGCGCCCCTATGCCGAAAGACCGCAACGTCATTGAATATCATGATCCCGATGACTAGGGAAAAGAAGAGGAAATGAACAAAGAAAGTGTATTCCAATACAAGCGCCTTTCTTTTGCGAAAACCTACGGCATTCTGCAACTGGACGGAACAAGAAAAAAGAACTGACTACCTTAGAAAACAAGGGGGCAACTCCACTCACACGCACCCCAGTGTTGCCCTATCCTGTGTATAAGTAAGGCAAGAAAAGTATAGCACAAATAATTACTCTTGTGATTCCAAATCCCAATCGGAATTCAAGATTGTCTACCAAACGGGGTACACTTCAATCATATCCACCACCGCGTCCTCCAGTATTACATCTACGGGAATGATTTTTATCGGTCGCCTGCCAGGATTCCTGGCAATAAGTTTTCCTGCCGCAGGCTTTCTCTCTCTCGTTCCGCACCAATCGTCACGTGTCCGTGTCCCGCTGAATTTATCATTATATAACCTCCGTTTTTTCAAATTTGGTACTGTTTATTCAAGGTGCGAGGGGTGTTTTTTCAAGTCCTATGCGCCGTTTTTGACAGCAAAATAGCGTTTTCCATACCGCCACTATCTCTATGCTTGAATGTGGGAAAATTCGCGTGATACTCCGCCCCAGTCAGTTCTTCGCTTAAAAAGGATTTGCCCCTACCGTTCGGGGAATCTGCATATTTCGACAAATCACCGTCCGAAAATCTGCATATTTTTATTTTTAAGTGTCAAATTCGATGCATATGCACTTGACTTTTTCCTTTCCATGAGTATAATATATAGGTGTACCGATAAGGAGTACCCGCTATGCTTAAAAGAAAATTCACCGCCGCGCTGACCGAGTGGAAACGCACAAAGAAAACCGAATGTCTGCTTGTCGAGGGAGCGCGTCAGGTCGGCAAGTCGTTTATAATCCGCGAATTCGGTAAAACGAACTACGACAACTTTATCGAAATCAACCTGCTTAAACAAAAGAAGTTTAGGGCGACTTTTGAAAGCGATGGCGACAATTCGTTCACCGCTATTTTCTCGCGCTTAACCCTTTTAGACCCCGCAATCCGTTTTATCCCGAATAAGACCTTGCTGTTTATCGATGAAATTCAGGAATGCGGGTCTGCGCGAACCGCTCTTAAATTCATCGCCGAGGAAGCGACTATCGATTGCATCGCCTCTGGTTCTATGCTCGGTATTACCCATAAAACCATCGCTTCTATCCCCGTGGGGTATGAGCGAAAGATTGAAATGTTTTCGCTCGATTTCGAGGAGTTTTTGTGGGCAAAGGGTTATGACAGCAAGCAAATCGATTTGCTTAAAGAATATTTTATCAAAAAAGAAAAAGTGCCGTTCGAGGTCAACGAGGTTATGCTCGTAACCTTGCGCGAGTATATGGTAGTCGGCGGTATGCCCGAGGTTGTAAACAAGTTTATCGAAACGAAAAACTTCGGGCTTGTTTTTGCAGAGCAGGAAAAAATCCTTAAGAGCTATCACGATGATATCGCAAAATATGCGCCCTCCTCCGACCGCCCGAAAGCGATTAGTTGCTACCTGTCCATTCCCCGTCAGTTAAGCAAAGAATATACGAAATTCCAGTATTCCATCATCGAAAAAGGCGGCACGGGCAGGAAATTTGATTCCTCGCTCGAATGGCTTCGCGATGCGGGTTTGGTTAAATTTTGCTTTAACGTGAACAACCCCGTTTTCCCGCTTGCGAGCTATGAAAAAAGCGATCAGTTTAAAATCTATCTTTCCGATATCGGGTTATTAAACGCTATGTACGGCTTTGAAATGAAGGCCGCGGTTTTAAGCAATACGCTTACGGGCCCCGCAAAAGGCGGCTTGTATGAAAACCTTATCGCCGATATCTTGTTCAAAAAGAAACGCTCGCTTTATTATTACAAGAACGATAGCAACAGTCAGGAAATCGAATTTCTAATTCACGATGGTGCCGCCGCCGTTCCGATTGAAGTAAAGTCTGGCAATGGTGCTACCGTTTCGCTCGACACATTTTTAGAGCGGTTCAAACCATCTTACGGGTTGAAGTTAGTATCGGGCAACATCGGCATAACCGAAAGCGGAAAGGTAACCTTACCGCTCTATATGGCGATGTTTTTGTGAGGCACTAAATGGCAAAAATCAAATTATCCGATGTCAGTGAGTGGTGGACAAAAGGCTTGTCTGATCCTCTCGCAAGCGGATCGCACACAACGACCGTGCTTATAACATCGCAAACATAAAGAATTTACCGTGCCCGATCCAGTCGGAGGGACCCTTAAACGTCCCATCGTAGTTTTCGACCGCTAGCGTTGGCCCGCCGCAAGCGATTTTGCCCATAAGCGTGACTTGCACCGACTCGCAGCCGTCTGACTTCAGCGGTAGGGCAATCGTTCCGTCCGCGTTCAGATACAACTGCCCCGCATTCCTCAAACCATATACCGCGCGGAATACCAGCGGGCTTGTCGTTTTTAACCCACGGGCGATTTCTCGGTGGCTCGGCGACCATGATTCCTTTATATCACAGCTTAGATCAAACATAACCGCCGTGCTGTCAAGCGACATGTTCACGGCAATCGAGAGGTTAGAAAAGCAAACACTCGCCGTTAAGGTGCGGGTGACGATGATCCATAAAAACAGCCGAGCTGGGTTAGTAAGTTGTGCCGAGCACGATGAGATAATATCCTAGCCGAGCGGAATATTAAAGCACTGACACAGAAGAATGCGGAAATAGAACTTGGAAGAGCTCACTGCATATCGAATAGATGCAATAGACGAAATGCTATCAGGCGGTCTCTTCCTAGAAGGTTTCAATGACCGCCCGTAGCAGATCAAATCGACACCATGACAATAACAAACGGGCACTACGACTTTGGGTTTAAGAGCGGGTTGGTGATGCCATATGGGCTGTAATCTATGCAGCTCGACAACATTCTCTCCCAACTATGACAACTATAACAAAAATGACGGTTAATTGGGTTGACAATATGGGAGAGAACCTACATAATATGGGTATCCAAATTTAGGAGAGACACAATGTTCGAAGGTAGAGAAGTAGAATATAAAAGAGAAGTCAACGACAAGGTAAACAAGGTTTTATTGTCGTTTTTGAATACGGACGGCGGTACGCTTTACATAGGCATAGAAGACGATGAATTCGTAACCGACCTTAACAATCTCGATGAAACTATGATCCAAGTGTGCGACAGTTTCCGCGATTCCGTTATTCCCGACCCGACACCATACCTGAAGGGTGAGGTAGTCACGCATAAAGGCAAGCCCGTAGTTAAAATTACGGTTGCGCGGGGAACAATGACCCCGTACTCCTTTAAGTCTGAAGGACTCGTGCCCAAAGGCATTTACGTGCGCGTTTCGTCAAATTCCGTGCAAGCGACTCGGGATCATATCAGGCAAATGATACGCGAGTCAAGCGGCGATGTTTTTGTCGAACAATTATCAATCAATCAGAATTTGACCTTTGAGTATGCGGACAAAATCTTTGTTGAAAAGGGTGTGGGCATAACCGATAATCACAAGAGAACGCTTGGCATTATCAGCGCTGATGGCCGCTACACAAACCTCGGATTATTGCTCTCCGATCAATGTCCGTGGGCAATAAAAGCCGCGATTTTTCAAGGGACCACTAAAAAACTGTTTAAGGATAGGAAAGAATTTAGTGGCTCGATTTTTAAGCAAATCGATGATTGCTTGACTTATTTAAATGTGTTTAACAAAATATCGTCCGTGTTTAAGGGCGCGTACCGTATCGACCGCGCGGATTACCCCGAGGTCGTTATCCGTGAGGCAATCAACAACGCTATCGTGCACCGCGACTATTATATAGGCTGCGACATACTTGTCAGCCTTTTTGACGATAGGCTGGATGTTATGTCAATAGGCGGCTTAATGCCAGGGGTGACGATTCCGCTTATGCGTTCTGGTATTTCCATATCTCGCAACGAAGCTCTTTCAAAAATCTTTAGCCGACTTCGTCTTACGGACGCATGTGGCACGGGAGTGCCGAGGATTTATGAAAACTATGAAGGTTACGGCTTGGCACCCGAGTTCCCTATAACCGAAGGCGGTTTTTTAATATCATTGCCCAATATCAACTACATACTCGGAGAACTGTCAGAATCCGAAAAGCCAAGCCCGTAGCAACAATGACTGAAGTGACTAAAGCAAAAAGCGACATATTGAAAAGTACGAAGGGTGTGGGTTTAGCAAGCAAGACGTTGCCGCCGACTTCGGAATAGGTGAAAGTAGCGCTATAAGATCCTAAAGCGCATGGTGAGAAATGGACTGCAATTCATCAAAAAACAGGGCAATGAATTCCTATATACTAGCAAAATGAAGTGAAACTCACAACCTAAAACACCCGTCCCCCAGCCTCCGCTAAACGCGGTCGCTCGGGGATTTTTATGTTTTGCAAGAAATTTGCAGACAGACAAGTTCGAATGTATTCAGGCGGTAGGCGAGGTCAAAGAATACTTGCCATCTTTTCCGCCCTAGAAGTAGGCGCAATTGAGTTTATCAAAACCTTTAGAAAGAGAGAATATAAACCCTAACTGCTCTTAGACTCGCCCGAAATCCTTACCCGAATAAAAGACCACCCATGGCTCTTTGGAAGTGAGTAGGACAGTTAACTCGCCCCCTCCGCTAAGTGCTGGTGGTACAATGAGACCTCTAAAGTGGACACACGAAGTTAAACGGATCCTAAGTTGAGAACTCTGATTTGTGATATGCTAAAAAGTTGAATTTGAGTAAGATCTAAAAGAGACCATATAAAAAACTTGGTCCAGGCCCTTTATAACAGAGGCATGAGCGAAAAGTAATGCTACGATCATCGTATGTAATAATGGTAACAGACAATTCGATTTTCCACACAAATGAGTTTCGGCAGATGCTGTGGGAACGGATTTGTAACGGAGTTCCAGTGATTCACATATGCACCGATGCCAGACTTGATTAAAATATTTACTTTTACTTTACTGGTACAATATGGTTAGTTGTTAACCTTTTTGCTATGCACCCGACGAAAAGCAAACCAAAGATTTCTCGAAAATATCCTCAACTGCTTTCAAAACATATAGTATGTAGTAGCAATTTGTGCAATGTAAGTTGCTAGTTGCCTTTTATAATGGAATTTTGATTAGCGAAAATTAAAATATTAATTGTTTCATGTGTTATTTTTGATGGATTAATTTTCTTTCGGTTTTTTAAATAGGGAAATGCTAATTTTTATTCCAATACAACCGCCCATAATTGAAAAAACATCAATTAAGAAAGCTCTCTTTTGTGGTGTTAAAATTTCAGCCACTAAAAAGGATATTCCCAACTCGATAGCAATGATTGAGCCCATTATACTTAAAAATGCAATCAAAAACATCGTATTCTTTCATACTTTCACTCATATATAATTTTAAGGGCTTAATGTTATTATTTTTCAATAACAGTGTCAAGATATTTCGTAGATAAAGGGGGCCTTTTTGTATTCTTTACAAAACTGTACAGAACCTTTACTGTTCTTTTCCGAAAATTAGTAATATTTCTGCTATAATGATTTTAATTAATATTTAAATTAGTGAGGCAGATATGAACGATCGTTCATGCACGTTTAAATTTATTATTTTACTTGCATTTACCATGATGTTAGTTGTTTTTTCTGCATTTATGGTAAGCAATGGAGTGTCTGCGTACGCTACGGAAGTTTCGTTGATTGATGTGGCATATTCGTATAATCAAACAGAATTTGATAATTACACGAATAGTGATTTGCTGTATCAACCGAATCCGCAGGAAACTGGATTGGGAATAAACGATTATAAAAATCAATTATATAAAAACGGTTCATCAGCATCTCAGTCGAATGAAATAGTTAATGTCAATGTTGTAGCAGATGACCCGATAGTTAAAATTGTTCCAAGGCAGTTATTTGAAAGACGCGGCGAATATTTACATATTGGACGAGAATATGGTTTTTTCGTTAGTACAAGTAGATTTAATACTTATGCAAATAAATCAGTAGTTCTTGTTTTTGACATTATCAAATACCCGCTTAACAATAGCGGTTATCCAAGTCAATATGTGATAGAAATTAAACCGATTTTTGAATATGCATATCATTATCTTACCGACAATGACAATTACTCCTCGGGAGATAGTCTTTTGAAATATAATGTGGCATCACTATCAAGTGTTGTGGTAGCTGCACCTTTCGTAAACCAGTATGAGGGTTCTACATATTATTATTACAACGAAACAACTACACATTTCATTAAGGACATATCTTTCGGTCTTTCACTTTATAATGAGCAAGAATTGAATATTGGGGATACAGGATATGTCGCCAATGCAGATGATGGGGCGTTCGTTACGAGAGCAAACATTAATTTTTCTGGCGTTGGCAATCAATCATTAATCGGTAGCACGGTGTTATCTACGATAAAATTCGGCTTGGGATTCATGCCACATCTTGGATATGGAATATCAATTATAGAATATGGAATTGAATTAACTAAGAATGCATCTAGTGATTTTAGGGAGAGCAGTGAATATGGGAATTATTATAATAGTCAATATTATAACTCGAAACAAGAGCAACTCTCTCATTATTCTAACCTAAACAAAAGCTCGATTATCCAATTGCTTTCTGATGACCCAAAACCGTTGCTATTTGGGAGAAGTGAAGATGGAAATTATATAAGAGGAACCTTTACTCTTGGCATGACTGATAACTGGTACACGAGAGTTGTCGACACTATACAATTAAGCGTTGTCACAGAATCTACTAATTTATTATCTGGTAATTCAACCATAACCAGCCGAATGACTTTTGACCGAAGTAGTACCACCAATATCCGAGACAAAACTGATAAAGTATTAGAATTAAATACCGCCAAAAGAGCTGCGGTGCTTTTTGAGGGCATAGATTATTTTAAGTTCGTTCCACAACAAAATGGATATTATACATTTGAAACCTCGGGTAATAAAAGTACAAAATTAGCATTATCGGGTGTTCCCGTTGATGAACAGACCGTCACAAATGGTCAAAATGCTACAATTACCGCATATTTAAGAGCAGGACAAACATATAATTTACAAGCATCATTAAAAGCGGCGGATGATTATGGAGTATTTGATGTAAATGTAAGAATAGAGACAATATCAGCACCTGCAACTTCAAAAACTATTACAGCGCGCCCGAGTTCGGAAGGCGCTCTAATGTATGAATTATTATCTACTAAAAGCGCCGCATTTAAGATCTCATCGACAAACAGCAATATGTACTTTAGTATATTGGATTCTAATTTAAATGTGGTTACAAGCACATCAACAAACGAGTTGCATCATTATTGGGAATCGTCTAGCAAATTTTATTTACTAGTTTATAACAAATCTCAATCATCATTAAGTTGCACCATTAGCATTGCTGAAGCAGAATCTCTGACAGAAGATACTCAATACTCGAAAAGTAGTACAAGCGAATTCAGATATTATAAATTTAAGGCTCTGGTAGAAGGTGATTATACTATTGCAACGCAAGGATTTTCGGGTGCGTTGACATATAAGTTATATGAAGCAGATGCAACTAACACAATGTCTGTTACTGGGAGCTACGTTATATTCGTTTACTTGCTTAAAAATCAAGAGATGTATTTTGGCACAAAAATTGCAAGTAGTCATACAATAAAAGTAACTAAGGCTGAAAATGCGTTAAAATGGGTAGTTGGCGGGGCGGAACAAACTGGGAATAATGTTTCGCTAAAAAGAGGAACAAGCACCACAATCAGATTAAAAATTGGTTCCTATTATCATGATACTGCTATCTATATGCAAGCAAACAATTATTATCGACTTACAAATAACACATTTGCGATAGATAATAATTGTCCTACATCAGATTCTAATGACCTTCATCCTTATGTATATTTGTACGCTATAAATAACAATACACCTTTCGCATTGCATATTTTTATATTACATAATCTCACGATAAGTTTTGGTAAATACAGCGATAACGCGAGTTATGGTATTAACTGGTCAACATTCTCAAACATTTCCACTGACAAAGTTGATATATATTATACTGCAAAAACAGCAAATGGAAAATCACGAAAAGAGACAGTATCGGGGAAAAACTCTTCTTCGAGCCAATCAATACAAAGCGTAATTGAAACCAGTTTAGGTTATGTTGGTGTAATAGACGCAGAGATAATTATAGAAAAATTAGGTTTTAAACAAGGAACGCATACTACATTTATTTATAATACGGAATGTGCTGGATATGCGTCTCTTACTGCGTTGCAAAAAAAACAAAGTTTTACACACGTGACCCTTACGGTAAATTCTCTTTTTGGAATCGGTTCTGGAACGGAGAGTGACCCATTTACTATAAATTCTATACGCCATCTAAGAAACATTGATGAAGTGAAGTATTATGATGACATTGACGGAATGACTTTTGTAGGTTTAAATTATTTTAAACTGGTTAATTCAATCACTTTATCAGGTAATTGGACTGCACTTGCTAATGATGTTAACGGTTTTGCAGGAACATTGGATGGTAATGGGTATACAATTAGCGGTTTGCAAATAAGTGCGCCTAATGTCGGATATTATGGACTTTTCAAAATGAATTATGGAAAAATAAAAAATTTAACATTAAGCAGTGTTAATATAAGTGCAAAATCAGATGATTCAAACCAGGTCACTTTATTGGGATCAATTACGGCTTATAATTTAGGCACGATAGAAAATTGTACAGTTAGTGGTGGAAGTCTTAATATGGAAGGAAAGAATACTTCAATAGGTGGCATTGCGGCTCTCAACGCGAGTTTCATTGTAAATTCAAAAAATTATGCTACCATCAAAAGTGACGATGCAAATAAGTCTGCTCAATACGAAAACCAGACTGGAGGCATTGTAGGTCTTAATAGCGGAACCATGACTAATTGCATAAATTACGGCATAGTGGAGGGAAACAACAACACAGGTGGAGTCGCTGGATTTATGGAGTTCGGTTCAATAAATGGTTGCAAGAATTATGGGTCTGTAAAGTTTTCTTGCAAAGAGATTAATGCGCGATATAACAATGCTGGAGGAATCGTTGGTGAGACTTATTATGGTTCGGTCACAAATTGTACAAATTATGCTACTGTTTATTATACGAATGATGAGGCGACTAAAAATACTAGTTTGCAACCAAAACTTGGTCAAATTGTGGGATATGTCTATAATACATCGTTGTCAGGAAACACTTTAAGTGGGAATGTGAACAAGGGCACATTGTATTCTTTTAAGTATGGCGGATTATTTGGAATAGGGCGAAAAACACACGACCAAGCATTGTATGCCACAAATAATGCATATGGGTATATCGCATGATTGTATTAAAAAAGATTGTTAAAATTTATAAATCCCAGAGCGGAGTTAATATAAGAGCTTTAGACGGTGTCGATTTATCGATGCCGTCTAAAGGCATGATTTTCGTCACGGGAAAAAGCGGTTGCGGTAAATCAACATTACTTAATTTGATCGGCGGCTTGGATGAAACGACTAGTGGCGAGATTCTTTTTTGCGGTAAAGCCTTTTGCGGTTTTAATCAAGCGGATTTTGACAACTATCGTAATAACGCAGTAGGTTTTGTTTTTCAAGATTTTAATCTTATTGACAGACTCAGTGTAAAAGAAAACATAGGTCTCGCGCTTTTACTGCAACGAGCAGATAAAACTAATATTGATAAAGCTGTATGCCGTGCGCTTGACATAGTTGGTTTATCAGAATATAAAAACCGCCGCATTTCTGAATTATCAGGTGGGCAAAAACAAAGAATTGCCATAGCTCGCGCCATTGTGAAGGATTCAAAAATAATTCTTGCCGATGAACCTACAGGCAACCTTGACAGCGAAACAAGTCGTGAAATTTTTGAGCTTCTAGAAAAAATCTCACAAGACAAATTGGTAATCGTAGTGAGCCACGATAAAGAAAACGCAAACATTTACGGTGACCGTATAATAGAACTAAAAGATGGGCAGGTCATTAACGATAAGGTTGTAGGCGAAACTATTAAAGAAGTTGACCAACCAAAGTATTCGCCAATAAAAACAAAGTTGCCTTTTACTTTTGCACTGCAATCAGGTGTTGAAAACCTTTTGCATAAGAAATGGAGGTCAATACTAAGTTCATTTACGACAGTACTTGCAATTTTCGTAGCGATGCTTTCAATAGTAAACGCAACATACTCCGTAACAAAAACGGCGGCAAGTACAATCGTGAAGAATAATATTGATTTTGTCAGCATTATCAGCGATGGTTATATTGATATAGGGCATGGCTTTGTAATGTATTTAAACCAAAGCGTGTACAAAGATATAAAAACCGAGCGATATTTATACGGAGTGGCGGGGGGAGGACATCTCGCAAACTATCTAATAAGGTCTAAACAAGATTTGATTGATTTTGGATTTGAATTTCATAATGCGCTTGAAATTGATGACGAGAGTGTATATGTTACTGATTTTATGATCGAAATGTTTTTTGCCGAAAATGCTTTCAGGATAGAATACGGAAGCAATTACCAGAAACTTGACCGGAGCATTCACGATTACAACTATATTGTTGGCAAAAAAATAGATGAAGATATATTTTTTCATGATTATTCATATTACGATAATCAATACGATTTCCCGTTAAAAATTGCTGGTATTATAAAAACAGATTATAGGAATTTTTATGATGAAAACATGAAAGCGTATACGGACATTCCAACGCAATATTATAATGAGGAAGTATTCAGATCAAATGCTTACTATTTTAGAGAATATTTTTATCAATCTGCGTTTTTTACCGAAAATTATTATAAAACTTATAATTTGTATTTAACCAATTTTTCTAGGAGTGAGGATTTATATCAGAACGAAATTATAAATATCAGCGGCAACGCTAAAACGGTGCAAATTAACCATTTGCACGCTGGCCCTTACTATAATCTTAATGAATACGAGGATATTATGCTTTATGGGAAGGGTGGATCATTCTCGCCAAATGAAATACAGTTAAAAAACAACGAAATAATTATATCTGTTGATTTGCATAACAAAATATTTGACAATCAAATTAAGGTTTCAGATTATGTAAACCATATGGGTGACATCCTTAAACCCTTGCCACCTCTTCCTAATGATATCTTGAATGTAAATATAGACTTTGAAATTTTGGGCAATGCCACCGCTGATGTTTTTTCTGTTAATGGATTAAAGATAGTCGGAATATTAATGCGTAACGATTATTCTGGTATTCCTTCGTACGATATATATTCAAACGACGAAACAAAATTAAGTTTTGTTTCGGAACAAAAAATTGCAAAGTATAATTTAACTACGCTCATAAGAACAAAGGAATCGGAAAAAGAAAATGTTAAATTATTGAACATGATTGTAAAGAAACACGGTTTGGGTTTTGATTTTGCTTATGCTTGGCATATATATGACATGGGTAATGCCGAACAACTATTCGTTATACTTTTTATTGTATTTTCTATTGTAATGGTAGCGGTCTCTTTGCTTTTGATTATTAATTTGATAACATCAAGTATTTTAAGTCAGAAAAAAGAAATAGGAATATTACGTGCGCTAGGCGCATCAATAGAGCACTTAAAAAAGACTTATTTACTTGAATCAGGACTTTTGGGGTTGATTGTTTTCGTTTTTAGCAGCATTGCGGTTATTTTAGGCATAACTGGGATTAACATTAATATAGTTAAGACCTTACCAACAGTAGTTTTTTTTACGATTGATTTTTGGTACTTTGCTTTGGCATTTGCAATGATTTTCAGCTTATATTTAATTGCAACATTAATACCACTTGGCAAACTTAACAAAATGAATCCAATTGACGTAATCAAAAACTGACTTAAGCAGATTAGATTATAAGCATAAAGATATGTGGTCTAGTTAGTCAAAGAATTATGTGCAAGATAATAACAAGACTAAAGGATCGATAAGCGCTGCAGTCCGTCTTAGGTATTATGCGTTTTAGAATATCTTATCAAGAGGCAAATAAGTATTATAATGAAAGCAGAGTAGTTAGAGTTATCTGTGTTGCTTTCGTGTTGCAAATTGCTAGCAATTTTGTTTTTGCAGTCGAATATCGCTTGACTGCCAACCAGCGTTACGGCGCAAGTTGCGATAAACAGATAGACTTAATTAGCACTTGTTTGATAGTAACCTGCAATTATTTATCATTGAATTTATCATTATTATTGCATTACGTAAATTTAAAATGTATAATTTTCTAAGCAAATGATCGCATCAATGCCATGAATTAATAAAGGTGGCAAGTAGCAAATATTTGCTAGATGCATTAAATGCTGATATAGTCACTCAAATGCGGAATATTGGCGCGCTTAACTCGATTTTAATATAACCACATGTTGTGATTATATAGTGTGCTTTGCATAAGGTGATTGAGTAGGAGTATTTTTCTATGAATGCAATAGTAAGTTTTGACGAGTTGTATAACAAGCAAGTCAGCAGAATTCATGTTTGTGGAGAGGGCATTGTTTCTAATATCCTCAACGATGATTTATCAGGACACAAACATCAACGCTTTATAGTGCGACTTGGAGAACATAAAACACTAATGATATTAAATAATATTGATATTTTCCCAAGACTTGACCCGCTTGATATTGGTGATAAGGTCTCGTTCTCAGGTGAATACATATGGAATAGGCATGGTGGATTAGTTCATTGGACACATGAAGATCCAAAGGGTTGCAGAAAAGGCGGATATGTTAAAATTGTCTCGGAGTCTTCACATTTGCTAGGAAACGTGGATAAAGTGGTTTCTGCTAAATACCGTGGCGAAGACAATAAAATATATAATGTTATCTGTCAGGCAAAACATGTTGAGACTGGATGCGATCTAGTAGTGTACACTTGTTCAGATGATGATTTGGTTATATGGGTATGTTCATCTGCAAGTTGGAAAGGATACACAAGGATTGAGTAATTAGAGTTATTTGTTTAGCATAAAAACTATTTAAGCCACGCAAGTTTGCTTATTAGCGCTAAGAATGAGCCGAGTCCACTTCCTACATATGAGTCGCTTTTATATTTGTTCAAAGACATCATGAGACTTATTATGCAGATAAATTAGTAAATTTTTGTATAGAATTTTGGTGATCTATCGTAATGGCTCTAATAAATATAAATGAGTTAATTAGTTTAATTGACTAATTGCTCTAAAATTTGCATAATATTAGATGAGGACATCTAACCCCAATATGCAAAGTGACCAAACCCCATATGCGAGCATATTTATATCTAGTGATATCAAATATTGCATTTTGAGCGGATTAGGATTTTGGGTTGTACTAGTGTTAAATCAGTTGTTTGCTAGTTAGATGCTGTATTGTTAAAGCAAGAGACAAACATGAATAATGTAAATTGGGGTTGAGGTTTAGATGTGTGGAATTATCGGATATGTAGGAGATAGAGATGCTTTTGCAATTGTAGTAGAGGGACTAAGATATCTTGAATATCGTGGGTACGATAGTGTTGGTGTTGCTATATGCTACAGTGATAAAATTGATATATTGAAACGCGCAGTGTCGATAAATGAGTTTACTGACAATTTGAAAGGT
>JAITLB010000119.1 GCA_031278175.1 Christensenellaceae bacterium | reverse complement strand
GCAATCATCGAGTTGTGACTGATGAAAAACATTCATAGTTAGTCACGTTTACTTTCATATAGGAGAATTAAAATATGAAAAGAAGACTAATAGTTATATTAACTTTAATAATCATTATAATCGTCCTTCCCTTAGGCATTTCGAGTTATTGTCTTAGACCAGGTTATGACCAGAATATCGACACCGAGAGGAAAGAAATAGATCCATGGGCCGCAACAAAACTTGAAGTTGGTTTTGATACAACACCATCGCGTCGCGAGGTGGTCAGATGTGCTGTATACAGTGATACGACAGAATTTGACATTGATAGTGTAATTTTGGATTGCTATATTGGTCATATTGATCACTATGATTTTCTTGAGAATAGGGTCGAAGCTGTGTTTTTTATGCTTACGACTATTGAGGAGATCAATTCTAGAGAGATTTTTATGAGCATTGATGAAATGTATAGTCTGCCTGATATCATCATATTAGAAACCATAAAGGCTAAAGAGTTTTTCGCCTCAAAATATGGTGCAGTTCGGAGAAATGCTAATAAGAAAGGTTATGCATATCACGAATACTTCACAATTCCTGCTATAGTATTTGCAGAAAGCGAAGGGTTTTTCAATTTAGCTATAGTGGGCGCACGCAGTGAAATCAATACTGACAAATATGAAACTGAAACAACGGAATATTATTTTTGTCATATGGCGAGTACCGCATATTCGTATAGAATTAATTACCGCATCTTAGACAATGGAAAAATTAAATTATCTAATGGTGGGGTGTCCGAAATATAAGGAGGACAACAGTGGAAAAAAAATCTTGAAAAAGTGTTTAATTGCACTATGTTTGATTATATCAGTATTAATAGTAGCAGGAGTAAGCATTTGGACGACAAACAGCACCACAAATACCATGCCAAATGGTAATGCATATGCAAAAAGCTAGGATATTTTGGTTTCTCCGTCATTAATAAGGACTGCCGAATTGCTTGAATCCAAATTAAACGATGTCGAAAACATTGGCGCAGAAGCAGTATTTAATGTTGCCTCGCAAGATAGAGACGTGGAGGCAGAGGTAAAGCTTTCGAGCCTTTCTAATTCAGCTGACAAAACAAATGCCCATGTTGATGGTACTGTATTGTATCAATATCAAACGAAAATAGGCATAATGACAGATCCACTGCGGAATGTGAAAGTATGCTTATACGATGCTGACCTGCTTTTTGACGATCCAATAGCAACTACATACACAGATCACAAGGGATATTATAGTTTTGAATTCGAAAATGGGCATGGAGTATTTGAATTGGAAGACGATATATATATTCGAATCTTCACAGTAGGAGAAACATATTGCATTGCAGATCTGAAGAATACTCTATTAAATTGGTTAACTCATCCCAACGGTGTTAATGTTTTTTTAGATATTCAATCTTCGCACCCTCCAGGACTTAAAGCACTAGTTAATTTATTGATAGGTGTATGGCCAGGTGTTCAAATTGACTCAAATTTTAAGCCAGGGCAAAATTTTTCAGATGCACCACTCGAACTTGAATTAGCATATTATGTGGAAAAGGAAATATACAAGAATATTGATACTGGCTCAACCACAACGATAGATGCCTTAATTCCATACGCGCCCGATGAAACAACGTATAGAGCATTTGTAATTTCGCAGAGTATTGCGGCAGCTCAAAATTTCGCACGAGATGTTGGTGATATAGATATTTTTGGTAAAGTATATATATGTTATCCTTTGAATAATGAAGAGGCAAATAAACTGGTATTAGAAATTGAAGAATTAATTGGCATAGATATACCAACAGATGGTGTAGCAAAACCTAATGAGGAAGACAAATCAGATATTATCAATGAGACAATCGAAGACGAATTAGAACCTAATGAAGAAGATAAATCAGATATTAGCAATGAGCCCAAAAAAGATGTAGATATAAACAGCTTGTTGCGTTTGCCGCTAGACGAAATTATTGAGATGATTACTGCATTTTGTTATGATAGGATTATGATATTAAAAGATGAACATTGGGAAAAGCTAGAGGTGCCCATGCATGAGTATGCGCACTTTATTCAATGGCGAACTGGAACATATGGTAGTTACACAAAAAATATGATATATAAACATTTTAGTGGACATGACGGTGAATCTGATGATATTCAGCAAAAGGGGAAAGAGTTTGGCGCTGAATTAGCATGGTCAGAAGGCTGGGCTGAAGCTTTTCCCATTATGGTAATGAGCTATTATGATTATTTACACGATATTCCGCGTATAAATGAGTGTTTGTTTTACGAAAAGGACGGTAATATATCGTTCAGTGGTGACGGTTACGTGGTAGACAAAGAAGGCAATCTTGTAAAAGCGGATGCGTTTTCTGGCGAAGGGCAAGAGAAAATAATAACAGCATTTCTAATAGACCTTTATTTACCATATTACAACAAACCTGTCGACACATTGTCACTAGGATATCAAGAATTCTTTAGAACCAGTGCTAAAAGTGGAATTACATCTTTTAGTCTATTTGCTCACAACCTTGAAATAGAGTATCCGCAATATCGTGATATCATAGGTGCGAGGTTAGGACACTATCAGATAGCACCCAAAGAAATATTCATATTAGAAAATTGTGTTCCTAGTATTGCAAATCCGCCCACGATCTCTTGGATTGGGAATGGTAGTATAGGCAATCCTTATAACCAATTTATTATTGCCGTTAGCGATGACTTTAACATTATTAAATGGACATCATCACCGAAAGGCAGGAGTGAAGTTATATGGGTTGGAGATGATCATCTCAGCCCATTGAAGTACACGTTCACCAGTAAAGAGTGGGATGGGATAGTTACAGCATTTTCAGTTGATAATCCAAAAATCAGAATCCAAATATATGCCTACCATACTCTAAAATCTGAGGAAAGGTACACTATTTTGCCGTTGCTGAGCAATAATTACATTGCTATAAAAGACGAAGACGATTATGTAACTGGTCCGTATATGTCATGCTATTATGATATTCAAAATCCGCTTTATACTATGGCAATAGAGTCAGTCGCAAACCATGGGAATATGAATGATTTAAATGATGCATATACATATAAATTTACAGCTAGACTAGCTGGCGAATATCAATTTTTTGCGCACGCTGACATTTCAATGGTCGGAAGTCTTTACGAGAACTTGTTCGGAGTGGCGGTTGCACGAAATAGTAACGTAGCTGCGAGCAATGTCCAATTTTGTATCACTCGCGAATTAAGAAAGAATGAGACAGTCTATATTCAAATTACTAAAGTACATAACTATACAGGAACATTTGCCTTTTATATCAAGGCAAAATATTTATTAACAGATGGAGGTTATTTGCTATCAAGTATGGCGGAGGCAAAAGGTGATGTAGTATTACCTATGACATATAAGGGCGAATCGTTAATCGGTATAGATGCGTTTGCTTTCAAAGGCAATAAAGAGATTGTAAGTGTAATTTTCCCAAGTAACATACTAGAAATTGGTGCTAATGCTTTCGATAGTTGCATTAATATAAAAAGCATTCAATTATCTGAGTCGCTACAAATAATTGGTGCTGGCGCATTTCTTGGCTGTACTAAACTTGCGCAAATTACATTGCCTAGAAGCCTTCAAGCAATAGGTGGAAGCGCATTTGAAAATTGCACACAATTAAAAACAGTACAAGTTCTCTCAATTACTCCGCCGTATATGGGAGAGAAAATATTCAAAGGCTGTAGAACGCTAACAAAGATCCTAATACCGTATTTGGCAACAACAGCATATCAAACAGCTACTTGCTGGAGTACATACAGTATAATGTTTGATTATAAGAAAGTAAATATTTCTATTTACGACTCGAGTGCAAATTTTGCAACAACCTATTATTCAGAACTTAATATACCAGCACTTGCTAAAAGTGGATATGATTTTGTCGGATTGAGCTATAACGATAAATTGTATACTCAGCACTCTGTGTTTGACATTTATGCTGATAATGTTGTAATGAGGGCTAAATGGAATCTCATAAACTATTCAGTTGTATATTTCAATGCTGACGCTGTTGATGATGATCGCTACAATGTAAATACAGCAAATAAAATATTACCAACACCTGAAAGGTTTGGTTACGCATTCATCGGCTGGTATGATAATCCAGCGTTTATTGGTGATACTGTGCATAGCATTCAAACTGGATCGATTGGTGATAAAACATTTTATGCAAAATGGTCCGCTAAAGAGTTTCTCCTTAATTATAATTTAGGAGTAGGTGAGATACTTGAGGAAATGTCTGCTGTAGTGAAATACGAAGTTCCATTTGAACTTGGAGTGCCTATAAAAAACGGGTACATATTTATGGGGTGGTATGATGTTGCTGGTATGAGATATGCAAACTCTTTCGGCAAATCAGTTCATAGTGTATTTGAGTATCTTAATTCTGATCTTGATCTTTATTCTAAATGGCGAGCGGAAAGCTACGTGATCGAATTCGACTTAGATGGCAGTATTAGTTGGATCAATTCTCAAGGTTTCAATGATGAAACAAAGTCAGTATTATATGACGGTAGAATTTTAAGTAGCGATCAATTGATCTCTTTATTTAGAGACTCCGAAGAATCATTTAGAGAAGGTTACAAATTTATAACTATTGTGGATGCTGATGGAAATCCAATTAGCTGGGCGAGTGATGTTCCAAGCCTTGCTAATGATGGCGATGCATATGTAATTAAACCACAATGGGATATAGAAATTCATACGTTGAATTTTTTGGATGAATATACAAATTATGCTAATATTAGTAATATTGAGTTTAATACTGCATTCACACTGCCTTCACTCACCAGAACAGGTTATACTTTTCAAGGTTGGGAGGTTATGACTAGTATTAATGGTTATAAACCAGGGAACATATTCAATATAGCAATAATGCCTGATTTAACACCTAACACAGAAGGTGACGGTGCTTTGGTTCTACGTGCGAGGTGGAAAGCCAATGAATATACCATGACTTTTAATGCTGATGGTGTGAGTCACACAAATGTAACAAAAGTGACATTTGGCACAGCAATAACAATTGATATATCTAGCAAGACTGGGTATACTTTTGGTGGATGGTACTTAAACAACACGCAATACTTTGACGCGCAAGGATCCGCAACTAAAGCGTGGGATATTGATAAAAACGTAACATTAATAGCGTTGTGGTCTGCGAGAACATATAAGGTTCAATTTGACAAACAAGGTGGAATTAATGGGACATCACAAATATCAGTTAAATTCAGTGAAAGCAATGTATCAGCAAGCGCACCAACAAGAGATGGTTATGATTTTGGTGGTTACTATACGGTAGTAAATGGAGACGGAATACAATATTTCTCAAGCTTGATGACGCTACAGATATCTAAGTGGAATCTGAGCGAAGCAAGCAATCTGTATAATAGCGTTAATAACTCATTTGTGTTATATGCATATTGGATTAAAAATGCTTACACAATTACATTTAATACAAATGGCGGGACAGCGGTATCTTCAAAAACGTATTCGGTTACCGATAACTTCGCTTTAAGCGGCGCTGAATTCGCTACATCTAAATATATGTATCAATTTGGCGGTTGGTATGCTGATTCATCACTTACAACTGCGATTGCCCAAATTTCAATTGGGACAGTTGGAAACAAAATATTTTATGCTAAGTGGAAGGGGACAGTAATAACACCGAGTAAATCTCAGTACAGTATATCGTGCTCAAATGAAGTTAGTATTTTGGATTTGGCTAATATCACGGCGAATTCAGCAACATCGTATAAAATCACTATTTATGCTACAGTTAAAGAGATTACGATTGTAGGTCGTGGAACAAGTAATATTTACGGAAATATAGTTATTGATTCAAGACTTACTACCCTTATACTCAGACTTAAAAATCTAAGACTAACAGCACCGATTGGGATGGACGCAATTAGTTCATCAGGACCATACAATCTGAGTATCAGATTAGATGGGACGAATACTATTATAGGAGGTGCTGGTGTGGCCGCAACAGGTGCTGGAGTGAAAGGTGGAGATGGAAAAGCTGCTATCAATGCATCGAGCGAGTCAATAGAAGTAATAGGCGAAGCGAATAAGGGCGGGTATGTGGAATTAACAGGCGGTCGCGGCGGTGATGGAGGAAATGGTGTAAATGGGGGTAATGGTACAGGTGGAGCTAAAGGAAAAGATGCCACAGAAAATGCAAATAACATGGATGGGAAAAATGGAACTAATGGTGGCAATGGAACTGTTGGCAAAACTGGTGGTGCTGGCGGTATAGCAGTAATAGCAAGATCATTCAAGAAAAGTTCTGGTACTGCAAAACTAACTGGGGGAAACGGTGGCAATGGCGGTAAAGGTGGCAGTGGTGGTGATGGTGGGAACGGCGGAAATGGTGGCAGTGATAATTCAATATTCATAAATACTTATCCAGGAAACGGTGGGGCTGGTGGAAACGGCGGAAATGGTGCTGCTGGAGGTGCTGGTGGTGCCGGTGGTGCCGCTTTAATTGAAGATGGATATAAAGTTACAATCAAAAGCGGTGTGTCTATTTCGAGCGGTATAAAAGGATCTACAGGTCAAGCGGGTGCTGGTGGAAATGGTGGCGCGGGTGGACGTGGCGGAAATGCAGGGTATTATGGTAATAATGGTAGAGATGGTGCTCGCGGGAGTAATGGTAAGGCTGGAGTTAATCCCTAATATTGATAATTATGATGTAGCGAAAATAATTAATGCTAGAGCTGTTTAATTCATTTATTTAGAAGGAACCTGAGATGTTGCGCTACACGATGCAAGTGCTCGCAGTTTAATTAACCGAATTAAATGCTGATGGAATTTCTAGTTCGATTCTTTGAAATAAAAATTAGTATAGTTTCACTAGAAGTTGCTTTGGTATTTAACTAAATTTAAATTGCATTAAATTTGTAGATTACATAAATAGACAGTGGTGCATGCATAATCTGCCTATAATTTGTCACGTGATAGATTGTTGTAATAAAGACTAGAAAATTGAATTTTGTGCGCAATGTTGCAAAAAGACAGTGTAGATGTGTGATGGCAGAGTTTTGATATTATAGTATGAATAAGGATGACTGAATAAAAAGATAGTTGTTTTTTTTAAGTGAGCGTCCATTAGCGTAGCTCTTAAAATAAGAGACTTGAATAATTTATTACTTGGCGGAGGAACTGGGATTTGAACCCAGGCGGCCTGTAACAGCCCTACGTCCTTAGCAGGGACGCCTCTTCAACCCCTTGAGTATTCCTCCACAAGTTGAATATTTTCATATTCTATACGCATGTGATATATTAACATAATTATATGTCCATAGTCAACTAAATAAACTATTATGCTAAATATTTTGAGACTAAATTTTGCATTTCCAGAAAGCAAAGTCCATTTTTAAACGTAAAAGAAATCTTCAAATTTTATTTGCGGATGATGAATTTTTGTTCGCTAATAGCAAAACATCCGACATGCGGATGTTTTGCAATAAACTGAATAGGTTAGGATAGCATTTTATATAATACACTACTTCAAGGGCTTAAGCGTCCTTGAAAGATATGATATAGATGCAACTACGTAATGTCAGTGTTCAAAAAATGAGCAATTAAGACAATACGAAAATTGTATCGAATACTTGCATGGCACTTTCCATTGCTTTTTCAATTGGAATAGCAAAGCCGAGTCCTTCGACATCTGTTCCAACCATCTTTGCATCTACGATGCCGATCAACAGTCCATTGATATCAAACATTCCGCCACCAGAATTGCCCGAATTGATTGAAGCATCGGTTTGGAGTAATGTCATATTTTGACCATCTACAACTATTTCTCTGGCCAATCCACCGATTATACCGCGTGTAACAGTGCCACCTAGGGTTCCTAGTGGATTGCCTATTACGATTACATCTTCACCAAGTTTTACTGGTGATGTTTCTACTTTTCTGATTTGTGCTGTGGTTAGTCCCGTTTTCTTAATTCGCACAACAGCTATATCTTCGCTACTAACTCCACCTAAATATTCTGCAACATATAAATCCTGATTAGCAAGTCTAATTTGTATAGAGCTGAAATTTTCTATAACATGGAAGCACGTTAGTATATATGAGTACTCTTCATCATAACTAATTATTACACCACTTCCTGAACTTGTGCTTGTAGTACCGTATCTTCCGCTAGTTTTAATTTTGACGATAACATCTACAACGGATGAACTAACGCTTTCAACCACTTGCACTAGTGAACTATCAGTGCCAGCAGGAGGCTCTACCATTTGAATAATTATTTCTTTGTTTGTTGCTGAATCGGATAACTTATTAGATGATATATCAACTTCTTGTTGTTCATCTGTACCTGTAGTTGTTAGATCAGAAAAATCAAACAAAGAACAAGCTGTAAATGCCGTCCCCACTAGTGCCATTATTATTAATAACACAACTATGCTAAAAATTCTACGAGTTTTCATCGCACGCTCCAAACTTTAGTCAGCAAATAGAACCATTTGCGCTTAAATGTAAACTTCTAAAAACAAAAGCTACAACAATCACGTTTAACTGTCTTACTACCCTCAAAAGGCGCATTGCTCTAAATATTAAATATTTAGAAATATCATTTTAAGTAAGCAGTGTAACAAATTTTACTATGTGACTATATTGTACAGTTTTCACTTTAATTTGTCAAGCATCTAACTGTTTTTGCAAATTGTGGTGAGCACATATACTTTGTCTTCATGTTAAGTTTTCAAATGCATTAGAATAGTGATATTACATCACTAATTCAACGTGTATATAGTTTACTCCGTTTATGTGTAATTTTTGTGCTAATAAAATTAAAATTTTCAATGGTTATATTTCTCAAAATGCAATATACTTAAACCCAGCAAATTTGACTTCACAATTAGATCCATTTTCGAACAAACAAACACATCTGGAAGCAGATGTCAAAGCTTTATCCAATATTATAGTTCAATATAATCTATTTTATACACTTTGGTGCGATTTGATAAAAACACATATCATTTTGACAAATTAAAGCATAGCGTAATTCAATTTTGATTGTCAAATGAAGATTAGTTCATTGATCCATTAAAAGTGAACTTTAAAATTCGATATTTAAATTCAGAACTAATCTCTTTGCAGTCAAAGCAACAAACTCTTCATAATCCGCACAACAAGTATACTTGTGCTTCACATCCAAAGAAACACAGCGGTCAATTCATCTAGGCGCTTATCGAACCTGCGCAAAATATCATCATTCATCCCCAACTTCATGTCTTTATATAATCCGAGTGCTAGTTGTTTGCAAAACGCGAGATCCTCTCTGCGTGCAATGCTTGTTTTACTATTGTCCTCATGGATCGCTAACAGGGATTTCAATAGAGACTGGCAAGAAATGATGTAATTTTCTTGTACATAGCATCAATTAGAAGATGCAAAATCTTGAAATTAATATACA
>JAITLB010000009.1 GCA_031278175.1 Christensenellaceae bacterium | reverse complement strand
AGGTCTGTAAGTGCACGTTTTATAGCACCTACACCATGTTTTCTCTTTCTCATATGAGATACCTCCAAAGTTTTGCTGCTTTGCTTTTTTCCGCGTCCACTTTAATGGGATCACAGCATTGCTTTTACTTTTAATCTTTATGCTTTTGGCATTGACTTCTTGTGTTCATCCATGGGCAGTAAAGATAGCGGAAATGAAAACTACATGGCAATCGGAAACTCCGTTTATGCGATTTACAGTTGTTGAGGCTGATACGACCGTTGGTTTTGGATATGTTATCGACTCAAATGGCGAGAAAAAGGATATTTGTTTTTATTGGTGGCCTAAAAGAGTTAAATTTTTTGTCTGTTTAACAAATGGTGAAATGGATTACGAAAAAACAGACGATGCAAGAGATACTGTCTTATCTGGAAGATTTTCATATCATAACATAATAAAAAAGCAGGTCAAATTAATTATTGAAAGTCATCCATATCCTGACAAATTGTTTAATGGTTTATATGATTCAATAATTTTAACTTACCTATAGCTTATTGAATAACTCATGCAACCAATTCGCAGACACAGCAATATCTAAAGCACTCAGGCAAATTCTTCTCACATGCTGGAATAGCGAGGATATATTTGACGGATCGCATATCATTGCTGTATCAAAATCTGGAAACCTATATACTTCATATAACAACGCAAGCGATGCTAGCGCACATACGCATGCCTCTTTAAGTGATATTATAAGTGGCAAGCTTATTATGGGTTATATAGTCGGATAATATGTTAGACAATAACTAAAGGAGTTAAGTTTGGAACTATGATAAAAAAGTATTTGCTTTATTTTTATTTGTAATCTTCATGCTTTTTGCATTGAGCGCATGCGCTTCTCCGTGGGCAATAGAGATATCAGATATGAAAACAACGTGGAAATCAGAAACACCATTTATACAGTTTACAGTTTCTGAAAATGAATATTTGGATGGTGTTGGTTTGGGATGTGTTATCGATTCAAATGGCGCGGAAAAGGCTATTTGTTTTTGGGTCGTGTCCAACAAGTCATTTTGGGGTTCGTTTAACAAATGGTGAAACAGATTACGGAAAAATGTTCGCGATGGAAGACAATATTGTCTTATATGGAACATACTCATATCGCAGCAAAATAAAGAAACAGGTGAAATTAACTATTGTAGACGAGAAATATCCTGACAAATTATTTAATGGTTTATATGATTCAATAATTTTAACTTACCTATAGCATATTGAATAACTCCTGCAACCGATTCGCAGACACAGCAATATCTCAAGCACTCAGGCAAATTATTCTCACATGCTGAAATAGCTAAATTTTATTTAAAGGATCTCATACAACGGTTGCATCAATATATCGCCAGTGCCGATATAAGGCATTTAACTGTCCATATTCAAAAATCCGAATACATGCTGGTATCATTTATGCTGCATTCACGTTTGCAATCTAACGTCTGATTTTCAAACCTAAAATCACCACATCGCAAGGAATATATCAGATATCCATCTCATCTAGCATCAAGTAAATAAGTAGACCAAAACTAAATTTTGAAGCGCTCAAAGAGGATTTTTTTGAACTATCAATCATATGCTTAAATGATGGCGACCATCCCCTTTTGCCATTAGGATTGAACCTTGATTGCTCAGTGTTGTACTATCTGTGACCTTGCATCACAGACTTCAAAATTTATCTGACAGCAATTTTGATTTTTCTCTGCACTTTTTTACACCATTCTCTATAATGTCTATTAGTCTATGCTCTCTAAAATAATCTACAGCTTCAATGGTGGTGCCACCTTTGCTACAAACTTTTTCAACAAGAGCCTCCATGGTCTCATTTGAGTAACGCGCTAGCTCTGCTGATCCATTAAGTGTTTGAATAACTAACTCTTTACTTTCTTCATATGTCAGACCACCTGCCATACCACCTTTTATAAGACCATCTATAAACATGTACACATAGGCAGGTCCACTGCCACTAATACTTGTCACCGCATCGAATTTTGATTCACTTAGAATACTTATTCGTCCGCACGATCCAAAAACCGCTTTGACGATCTCTAAATCCGCCAGACTCACCACATCGTCAGCACAGATCGCTGTCATCCCTAGCCCAATTTTACATGGCATGTTTGGCATGACACGCACAATGCCAGTTCCAGGACTAAATTGTAGTCTTAATGTTGCTATTTTCACTCCAGCCATTATCGACACTACCGTAGTGGACTTTATTTGAGTAACCGAATTTAGTATCTCTTTATACACCTGTGGCTTTACACATATTATGCTTATTTTCGCTCTCTCAAATATCTCGCTAGCGGATCGAGCTTCGTCAACTGCTTGACCTTTAAATTGTTCTATTTTCCTTTCATCGATGTCATAAATTATGATGCCTTTTTTACACACATCACTTTTTAAAACATTTTTTATTATGGCACTTGCCATAACACCGACACCAACGAAACCTAGTTCGTATTCGTTCATATAATACCTCTCTACCTTTAAATTTTAAAACCTCTTGATCGCAGAGCATCCAAGTCTGCGATAACGCTATTAGTCTCTTTGTTTGATTCTAAGTGTATTTTCTCTATTTATATTCACTGGCTGTTTTAGAAATTCATGTTACTTAATTGCTTTATGCTCTTTGTGCATAACTAAATTCTAAATGACAACAGCAACTACATTCTCTACAAAATGATTTGTTTAACTTATCTCTAATGCAAAACCATTAAATGGATTTGCAAGATGTCAGTAAAAATCTCAAAGCAATACTTTAATCGTCTTTAACCATGCTTTTAGACTAAAATTGCCTTGCTTCATTTACTTAGGTTTGTTTTAAACCCTTTATATTATATCACAATTTTTGAGTTATCCCCAAATCTTAGATGAATAAAATGCAAACAAATACTCAATGTTAACTAGTCTGCACCCATCGCGCTCAAGTGACTAAATGGAAGTTGCTTTGTGCTTCAAATGTTTATATTTCACAAATGCTATTATAAACCCTTACTTAGAACCTTTGATCAAATATGTAGTATGCGATTATTAAACAATAAATGATATCGAATTGAAATTATGTAGCGATCTCTTAAGGTTGCAAATCGGTTTGATGTAAAGGTGTTAATAATATTTAATGATGTTGATAATGGAGAAAAAGAATCAATGACGCTATAACGATATATTATTATACAACAACTAGCATCTTAAATTCTAACCATTGACATAAATGCTCTTGTTGTAATTAAGATCTATTAAATTTCAAGCGGGGGTGATCTTAGTTTTTTTAATTATATCGATAAAATTCCAAAATTTTAAATGACGGAGATTTCAATGATGCAACATTGGAGCAGGTTGTTGTTTTATAGTTATACTGTGCTGGTTGCATTGTTTGCAGTCATATAGCGTTTTCTGATGCGTGGCACGCTTGACGTTAAGAGAACGTTTACATGCGCAATAAGCTTATTATATACCTGCGATCAAACTGGTGTTATTGTCTCTCATCTTGGGCATTTGCGCATGTCAGCGCTACACGTTTTTATTTTACGGTCTGTCGTTTTGCGCCTTTCGAGATTCTTTAGAACTTTATCAATCTAAAGAGAACTGCAGGCATTCATAATTATTTTATTAAAAACATCTCCATCTTGACCACTATCTTTTCCTTTTTAGGTGTTTAAATCTACTCCAAGAGATCAGAGAAAGTAACTCAAAAAAATGAGAAGTGACTTCCAATACCCGCACTGATCTCAAAATTAATCGCGCATCAGCGATAATTTTGCATGCTCACTCTTGCGAAGTTTCCTGTCAAACTAACTTGCATTTTTAACTTCTGAGCTGAAATTTGCTTTGTCTCTTAACTAACCCGCATTAAAACTAAAGCATGCTGACTAACTTGCCCATTTATGCAAAATTAAATACTTCAAATAACACTTATATCGCAAACATTGATCCGTTATTAATTTGACAAGTATGATGCAATATTGTATAATAACCCATCTAAGCGAAGGGAAGTGGCTCAACGGTAGAGCAGCGGTCTCCAAAACCGCCGGTTGCATGTTCGAATCATGTCTTCCCTGCCAAGTTCGGTCGCAGTAGCACATCTATCAAAAGGTGTGCGAACCGCCGAAAACAGCACATTTTCTATATTTTTGTGTTGGGGTCTCCTTGTGTTTTGTTCGCAACAAAACTTCCTGCCTATATGTTTCGCCCTAAAAAAATTAAATCACCGACAATTACTCACCGAATGCGACACGAGCAAATTATACTTGAATGATTTGGTAATAGAAAATTTGACGGTTATGAAGTCGCTTAACTTTTGAATATTTCATATAGCGGAGCGTATAAGTTTTTACAACCTATGGTAAGAAAAGGTTTGTTAGAAAAAGAAATACAGGAATGTGATAAAATATTTTATCGCATTAAAAAAGAGGGATAAAGCGTCTTTACTTTTTTAATTAAATGTGCCTATTTCTTCAACTCTAACATAATCACACAAGTGATTTGCACTTTCAAATGCCATTGGTGACATATACTGCATATAATGTCCTTGTCTTTCGTCTTCTATCTTCTTGTTTTTTGCTGTCGTAAATTCATCTTTGAATTGTTTTTCAGTCGTTCCAAATGCTAACAATATTTGCGACAACATTCTTTTTGATTTGAGTTTATTAGCGAACGAATATAATTCTTTACTATCTTCTCTATACTTTGCCCCTTGATATATATACATAAGCGGAAACCAATCATAATGTGTAATTTTGTTTGCTATTGTTGAATGATTGTAAATAAAACTATCAGCAAAAACAAAATTATTTAATGGAACATTTGCGTTATTCGCATTTTCTTTCCACACCTGCGCTTGCCCGCTATAATATTTTTGTTTTCCGTCAGGAAAATCTTTTACATATTTGGCTTTATCCAATATTTCGGTTTCGTTATAGTCACGACTATAAAAATCATAAAATTACTTTCTTTACTGTTATCATAACTAGAATATACAAAATGGGTTCGCCCCAGAAACCGAATATATTTGGTCATATTCATCGTGTTTAAACATTGTAGTATTAGAGGCAATAAACCATACGGCAATTATCACGGCTTCGGCTGTCAGCATCAACGATCTGACTTCTTGGCATTGTCTTACAAAGACATTGCCAAATATTTCACTTTCTATGAATATGAAATACCTTCAATCGTTCAACTAAACATGTTTGCATTGCTATAAAAATTCGAGCATAAAAACACCCGAAACACAGTGGAAATTATTTAATAATTTCCCAATGCCCAGTCTTATTACTGCCAACTCTCTTTATAATTCCATTTTTACGCAGTATTTTTATTGTGCGTTCCACCGTGCTTTTCCCCATACTCAATTTCTCGGTAATCATATCTTGTGTGAGTGTATTATCTTCCCGTAATAAATTTATCACTAATGTTTCGTTTTTAGATAATTTTATCCCGTCATTTATATTTATCCCGTCATTTATTCCGTCATTTATATTTATCCCGTCATTTATCCCGTCATTTATCTTTGCAAGTTCTTTATACTTATCACCGAAATTGAATGTGGTTGCGAAATCGTTGCCAAGTATTCTAAATATCGGTCGTGGTGTCTTATATGTATCGCACCATTTGTTCATCATTTCTATACCACGCCCCCAAGTCTCAATATAAGAAGTTAAGAAAAATGTATCCGCAATTAAACGGTTCGTGGCAATGGATTTATGTGAAGTTTGTAGCGTTTCAACCGTCCAATTATCAGGCAACCTGCCGTCATTGAATATTATAATTTTATCTTCGTAAATTTTGATTTGGGTTGGTATACATGTTTTATAATCTCTATGAACCATTGCGTTTAATATGGCCTCCCTTAATGCTTCTTTTGGAACGGGATAGGTTTCTTCCCTATGTATGCCATTAAACGAGATAAGTGCCTTAAAATATTTTGTATAAATCGTATCAATGATTTTATCGGGCATTAACATTAACGCACCGTGAAATTCGTCATAAAAGAATATATCTTCTCTGTTTGAAAATGCCCCAACCTTTATGTAACTTCCACGGACGAATTTTTCGGGGTTTTGGGCGAATAAAATGACACCTGCTTTTGTCAATTTACCGTTTACAATTAAGCCCAATTTATCAAGCAATGTTTTATCGTTAATTTTAGCGGCAACCGCACTTGTGTCAAGGCGTGTGCCTTTTATAACTCTATCACGGAACACACCTACGGCAAGACGATTTATATCTTTCATCGTTGCCCGTAGTTCAGGTAATGCATCCCAAGTTTCGCCGTTTGCCTTTAATATGAAATCCGTTATTGCTGATCCTGTCAATTCTTGCGTGGTGCTACCTATTCTTTTGTAATAACTGCCTTGATAACTTATCGGGTTTGAATATTTATCTACAATAATTGCGATTGTCTTGTCTTTCGTTAAATTGACTTCGGGCATAATACCCAAAGCATTTTTAATGATATTTGGCAAATCAACAAGTAATTTTTCCGTGTTCTTCAATGGAACAATAATGCCTTTGTCGTTACGACCAATTTCCATTGTTCCGCCCGAAGTATTGGCGAATGCACAAAGCGTTTTAAGGCAGTCATCTTTCCAAACTTTTTTCCATGCCAAGTTTTGTTTTTCCATAACTTAATCATACCATAATCCATTATAAAAACAAACAATAACGACTTGCCATGGCATATTTTTCTTGTCTCCATCCGTAAATTCATACGACACAAGTTCAATTCGTTTTACTTATTCGCCGTTTTGCTTTTCGCAAATCAAATTGCTGTTTGTATCCATACGGGCAATATTTCTTATACGGCGGAGAAATGCTTTGTACTGTTCCATTTTTACGTTTTGTATATTCGGTTCGGGTATTGTTCTTTGGGTGTTTTGTTGGAGATTATAAACACCTTTGTGTAGCAAACCACTTTATCATTAAAACGGCACGGAAACATTAACGGGTAACGGTCTAATGGATTGAGCATTTCGGTTATTTTTAAACTGTGAAAAAACGAAACGCTATGAATAAGGACATTAAAGAAAAAACGGACATAAGCAGTTCCACTTTGGCAAAATTAAGGCATGGTGAGGATGTGAATACAAATGTCTTACTTCATATATGTGAAGTGCTTAATTGCCAAATTGGGGATATGGCGAAATGAAACAAAAGGAGACAAACAAATGAATAACGCAATAATTTATGCCCGTTATAGTTCGGCAGGTCAAAATGAACAATCTATTGAAGCCCAAACCAGAATTTGCAAAGAATTTGCCGAAAACAAAGGTTTAACTGGTGTAAATATTTACGCATATTAGACACGCACAGGAACAAATGACGACAGTCCCGAACTCCAAAAGATGATTAAGGACGCACACAGTGGTGCGTATCAATTTACTGTTTATATGTTCGACCGTTTTGCCCGAAACCGTAAAGACAGCATAATGTATAAAGAATTGCTTAAAGAATAAAGTATAAAGGTTTTATCTCCACTTGAACCCGTAAGCGATGATGAAGGGTGAGTTTTATGAAATGTTTTTGGATGGAATGCCGCGAAATATTCTAAACGGTTATCGAAGCGTTCCAAAGACGGCATAGACACTTCGGTTGCCAACAGCACACATGTGGCGGTTATGTCGTTTATGGTTATAAGGTTGATTATGAACCTATCCCAAATAAATCAAATAAGTTTATAAAACACATATCAGTAGTTGAATACGAAGCCGAAGTTGTTAAATATGTTTTTGAAGAATATGACAAAGGTACACCAAAGGTTGAAATCGCACGCACGCTTAATGCAAAAGGTATTCGTATAAAAGACAAGAGGTTTGAACCTTAACACTTTGAAAATTGGCTTCGTATTGAGAAATACATGGGCCAGTTCAAATATGGCGGTCGTCCTTGCGCAAATATGCATCCGCAAATTATAGACAAGGCATTGTTTATGCGTGTGCAAGAACGGTTGCATAAAAATAAATGTTTTGCAGGCGGATCGTCAATCGCAAGAGTAGTTTACTATTTATCGGGCAAAGTTTTTTGTGGACATTGTTGTGAAGCAATGGTTGGAGACGGAAGCACAAGTAAATCAAAAGGTAAACATTATTACTACACTTGCAAAAAGAAGAAAAAAAGACCTTTGCAAAAAATGCCGAGAAAATAGAAAAGAGTTAGATGATTATGTTGTTGCAAATGTTAGAGATTTTTAAGCAATGAAAAGAATGCAAAAATTGTTGTGCAAGACACATTAAGATATTATGCACAGCGAACGGACGAAGAAAGTATTAAGTCGGTTGACGCAAAAATAGTAAATGCGAAGAAAGATATTGAAGAAATGACAAACAGTTTTATACAGGCCAAAAGTCAATTACTCCGTGATAACATTGAAAAGAAAATGCTTGAATTCGAAGTTTTGCTTGATAACCTTTTGATGCAAAAAGCCAAACTTGAAATTGAACGAGGTTTCAATATCGGTGAACAAGATTTATTAAAGTTCATTAAAGAAATTTTAAGTGGCGACCCGACAAAAGAAGATTATAAAAATCAATCATAGATAATTGGGTGCGTATGATTGTTGTAAGTGATGACAATACAATTTTCCTCTTGCACTTCAAAGGCAGTAAAGCCGTTGCCACCGATGGAAAAGTTGACATAACCCAAATTAGTAGTGTAATATCTCAATTGAGGTGTGCTAAGGGATCGTATAGTAGTTTGTTTTGCCTTTTTATATCTATCTGTTTTGTTTGCGGACAATCTTTTTATACCACACCAGAAAATTAATCACCAAAATTACTCAATTGCATCGCTATTTTTATGAATTTAAATTCGCTAGTCTAACCATTGTAAAATCAGTGTATGCTACATCCTATAATTGCATCGCAAATGTGCATTTACACGTAGCATCTGCCATCTCGCGTTTTATGTTAAAAGGAGCTGACCTCTAACACTACTCAAAACATCGGTTTGCTGGTTTTGATGTATTATAGTCACGTTTTTAAAACTGTAAAACTTATCTAATTTCTCAATCATTTAAATTAGTCTTGGTCAAAAGACTCTTTTTATATACTCATCGATCCCAAATTCTATTTAACAAAATAAGCAAAACTCTATCCGTGATTTCATCATTTGTAATACTCCTAGGCAAAACTCATTAGTCGCGACATTTATATCATTTGCAATTTTACTGTTGATTCGTGCCACCAGGCATAGCTAATATATTTTAAGTTTTCTTCGCGCTATTTAGAGTATATAGTATTGATGACGGTGGCAGAGTAAATTTGTTCCATGGCGCTTCCATCATAGGTGGTTCTACATGGAATACTCTTACATCATCGATAGTTGGATGCATAAATCTTAATTCCGTTGCCCATAATGCCAAATTCTCATTTTTCGTTTTGCCATTCTGTCCGTATTTTTGATCCCCATATACAGGTGTTCCTATATTTGCTAGTTGCACTCGCACTTGATGACTTCTACCCGTTAACAACCTTATATCAAGAAATGCAAGTGAGCCTATCTCCGAGAGCACGCGATATTCCAATACAGCTAGCTTGCCACCTTCTGATGCCATTGGAACACAATATACCTCATTTTTCTCTTCGTTCTTTACTAACATGTTTTTTAGTATAGCGTGTCTTTGTTTGGGGACACCATTTGTTATCGTGTAATAGCGTTTCTCAAACACTCCTGATTGAATTTGAGATGACAAGCGCATGGCCGCTTTACTAGTTTTAGCAAACACCATAACCCCACCAGTCGGGCGATCCAAACGATGCACCAGTCCTAAAAATGCCTCACCTTGCTTATTGTAGGTTTCAGTTAGATATTGTTTCATGAGTGTCAAAAGATCCGGATCACCTGAAATGTCGGGACAAGACGCAATGTTTTGAGGTTTAAACACAACCAACACATGATTGTCCTCGTATAGTATATTTATGTCTTTGTAAGTAATATTATCCATTTTGTACATCGCATTTTAATCTGCGATAATCGACCTCCCCAGCTTATTATAAACCTTGTTTCTTTTATCCTGCGCACGAACACAGGCGGTATATGATAACACTAACATTATATTTAATAATGCTACTTACTGCAAGCATTTTACCCGCAGTATTCAAAATAATGCCATTGAACTAGCGCCACATGGCAATATTATTGCTTCATCTTGCGTTGCTATTCCTATTTCATAGGCTTCAACCCTACATTTTACATCGCGTAGTGCCACGCGTTGAACATTGCTCATTGCTGTCGGCTGTAACCCTGAAGCATAACTATTTATTAAATGAAATATCGGATCATCTGATAAAACTCTTTTTGTCAATTCAACCAAACCATAGACTTTATCTTCTATTTTCCAAAGCTCACCCTTAGGTCCGCGTCCATAAGCAGGCGGATCCATTATGACGCCATCATACTTATGCCCCCGCCTTATTTCGCGTTCTACGAATGCTATGCAATCATCAACAATATATCTTATGGATGCTTTCCTTAACCCCGAAAGGCTAGCGTTATATCCTGCTCTTTCGCACATGGCTTTTGCAGCATCAACATGGCATACCTCAGCACCTGCCGATGCTGCAGCTAGAGTAGCACCACCTGTATAAGCAAATAAATTCAATACTTTAACTGTGCGACCGCTAACTACAGCTTTTTTTATTAAGTCGATTATTCGCGCCCAATTATATGCTTGTTCTGGGAAAACACCTAAATGCTTAAATGCCGTTAGTCGCAACGAAAAAATCAGATCCCGCCACTGTATTGTGAATTGTGGTGGAACATCTAATAACATGCGCCACGCTCCACGACCATCACTGCTAGCATTTTCGTATATAGCACTAAGTCCTTTAGTGTCGGCTAAATTATACGGAGCATTCCAAATTATTTGTGGATCAGGTCTCAGCAAGAGTATATCATTGTAATTTTCCAGTTTTTGTCCTGCACCCGATGCCAGCACTGCATAATTTATCCATTCGTTATTTGTTCTTATACTTTCACTCATTTTGATAATTGTATTTGGCCATCCAATTCTTGCATCATATGTGTATAGTCGTTTTCATCGTCTATCAATATTACATGATTTAAGTAATGCTTGGCTTCCATATACTCCCCCTGTCGTGCTAAATGGCGTATTAGTTTAATTACTGCTGTTACGAAAGTCTGTTTTAAGTTTTTGCGTTCGTAATTGAAATATTTGCTACGCACATCTTCGGCAAAATCACCTTTATATATCTTTATCATTTCATTAAGAAGTTGCATGCGCTTTGCTACTGGAATATCATCATTATACCTTTCTCTCAATGCACAGAAAGCCGAATAATCACTTTCCAAATACTTAATATGCAATATGTATTTGCCGTTTGAATACTTTAGTGTGCTGTTAATCTGACTCCTTGCTAACGTTTTTCGTATAACGTTGTTTGTCGTTTTAAGATTGTTAATTGCTGAAGCATACGTGTAATCTTTCCAGAAAAAATCGAGTATTACTCTGCGATCTAGACCAGCACTCCCCGCCATTAAGTAGTGCAGGAAAAGATCTTTCGCTTTTTTTGTTCGCCACGTTAAGTCTTTCCCAGCTGCCGATAATGTCACTGCAGACGCAAACATAGTTACTTTTAAAGTTTTGCCAGACCAACTTATATTGTTTTTAGATTCTAGAATCGTTGCAATTCTATCGATATATTCGCTTTCTATATTCCTCATGCGCGCATAATTAATAAGTGGTTCAAAGCAGTCATCATAATACTCTACTACTATCATGTCCATTCCATAGTTGTATGATGAACAAAGTATATTCCGAACAAGGGACTCTACATCTTTTAAATCACCCTTCCTCATCATGTTACAAGTTATCATAGCCATGCAAATAAGCCAATAGGTTGTGTGAGCTGGGCTGATTTGTACACAACGTATCGCATATTGTCTAGCTTTCTCATTATCACCTATTTTATGATACGCAAATGCCAGTGACGGCAATATCATATGCTCATATTCAGGTGCGAAAGCACGACAATATTTAAGATATATATGTGATATTTCCTTAGAATAATTGGGATCTTTAAACCGTGTATATGCCGCGCAACGCTTAGTAATATTGAAAAACTTTGCGTAATTATCTGTTTTATCTAATGTTACAGCTAAATCATAACGCTGGAAAGCCTCATTCAATCGCCCTCTGTACACATCAATAGTAGCCATAGTACAATACAACAAACTTATGTCTTCCGTTATTTTGTTCTCTTGGGCAAACGTGAGTGCTTCTGAAACCATTTGTTCTGCAATATCAACTTCACCTGCATAATATTTGAATGCTATAAATTTGTGAGGAATGACATAGTATGGTAAATATTTTTTAATTGCGGCCGTTATTTCTAATGCTTTTTTGTAATTGCCTCTATTAAAATACGTATATGCTGCACTTTCCATGTTCTTAATATATTGAAAGCAATCTTCATTCATCATACTAAGTAGCATATCATCGATCTGCAATATTGACAAACCTAGTTCTCTTTGGCAGTCTAATATACCACGAAATATTAGAGATCGCAATTTTACTTGATCAGGTGCTATCCTGCTATAGGCTTCAAGAATGTCGCTTCTATATTCGCTAGCTGTTCCAGAAATCTTGCATGCTATTTGTATTTTTCTGCCAAGCGTGATCATCTCACCTATAATATCTTCTTGCCTTTGAAAAACAGTTATGAGTTTGTCGCAAATATCTAATGCCATTGCATAATCATTTCTCACTTCACAAGCGACACTATACATTAGTGTCCAATAAGGTAAATCAAATTGTGGATACTTAACAATGCTAGGATTGACACATGCAAAATCAGCTGCCATATATATAGAATCTTCATCACGCAGTAATTTTTTGACAGTTGCATCGCAATTCTCACCATCGTTAAGGTGTGCAAATATGCGAGCAGCAGTAAAATACTGTTTCTTTGCTAGTTTATATCGTCCCAATGCCAACTGAAATGGTTCTTTAAACATGTTAGAACATATTGTAGCATATTCCCCTTTTATAGATCTAAGATAACTTGTAAACTCCTGATTCAAATGTATCCGCTCTTTATCGCGTATTGACACATATAAACCATGTCGACTCAGCGCGAGTAGTAAACTCACACCATCTGGATAGATATCGCGCACAAAATCAATATCGACAGAACCAACTTCAGAGATATAGGTTAAAAATGCCTTATTTACTGGTTTTAGATCTCCTATGTAATCGGATGGTGGCATCTTAGATGATCTGTCCGCTAACATATCTTCGTCTATAAGCTTTGGATACTGTGGCTCAAATTTAGTAAAGTCAAAATTAACATAATCATCACTTGATACTACAACCTTGAGATTGTTAGGACAATGTTTAATTATGCGCTCTATCATGGATAGCTTGAAATTTTTAGGCAACATGTCCATGTGCTCAAATATCATAATGCAATTACCACGTATGTTCGCAATATAATCAAGTACCGCTGTGATAACTACACTCTCGTCATTGAATTCGGATCTACAATACATCAGCTGTAATAGTTTTTTTGCTCGTTCGGGGTTGTCTGCCTTAATTATTTTCTCTACAAGATAGTAAATAAACAATGACATTTCACAATCAACTGGACTAAACCAATATACCCTATGGTAACGACTGGCTAACTCCGTTAAAAAATCAGCCTTGCCCGAACCTAAAGGCGCAAAAAGCATCACTGCTGAAGTCGTATTTGACATAATTTCACTTATCAATGTGTTGGCGTTTGCATCATATTTCATGTTGGCAAAACATCTCCAGTATTTTGAGTATATTATTTTAATTTGTGTTTGTGCGCTTTAATCTAAGCCACACCCGCTTAGGGCAACTCAACATCGCCACACATATTCGCCTAAACACCTTACATCGGACTACACGCAATGTAGCAGACCGCAGCTTCAAGGTATTTAACTCATGATTGCATTTAACCTACAACTTGTGCTCTCTTTGTCTTATTTGCGATTATACATCATCGCATTAACAGAAAGCATTGCTGTTTTTGTAAGGGACAAAAACGTTTACTAAGACCACACATCGAGAATTTTAATATCAAATACTCAATGCTTTGGGTCTTTCCTTAACTTCACTTAGGACGATGACAACTCCAAACTTTTATCTAAGTTTGAAACACACGACATCGCCATAGTTTGCAAATTTGTCAGCCGTCTTTATGCTTTTTATGTCGTTCCTAACACAATTTAGAATTCACACACTAAATTGTATACACGATAGATTTTCACTATCTGCTTAGAAAATTACGATGCTCTGCCGCTCTTAGTTTATCGCTTTTATCAAAGCTTGCAATTAGCAGGTCTTGAATAATAGACAAACCGCATAATCACCTGAAATCCGAGTTGCCCGTCTTGGTTGATGTATGGAAATTTGCTTGCCGACTGTTAAACGGTCAGCAGTGTTTCTAATAATTAGAGCATTAACTCTTTGGCTGTTCATAAATCCCTATATATACATCAAATACGAGTTTGGACGATCGCGTATCGCTTTAGCAATACAGCTCTCGCAAAGGTAATAATAAATTCTTCATCTAGTATAATCGCACCGTGACATTTGAAACCACTCAAAATCCGATATTGATCGCTCACATACTATAATTGAAATGTTTGATAGCATCCTCATAGTCTTGCTTTATATTAATCTCTTCATAACCCGTTAACCGCTTGTGTTAATATTCCCAGATCACTTAATTCAAAATCTTGTTTTCTCACACTAACATTGATAGGAACGATAAGACTACTCAAACATTTTCGACTGATGTTGTGCTTTCACGTTGTGTCTTACAATCTAGTCTTAAGTGAAACTAAAATTATTTGCTACTTAGTATTCACTAATACTACGCTCAAAGTGAAGAGACAAAATCACATTGTGTATTCTTAGTCAAATAGCTAAATATATGCCTTAGCAAGCCCTTAAAGCGTCAGCGACAAATGATTTAGTAATTGTTAAGTCACAATCTCTATACTCTTGTGTTCGCGCACAAAAGTAGTCTTTTGCGCTTTCTGTTTGCATTTTGACAACTTAATTTGTTTGATAATAACAAACAAAATAATGCCTCAAGCTGTCGCCCCAAAATGGCATTTTTTCGTTGCAATTTACATAAGCAAATCCCTTCTCAAAATTACTTTTATTATATAGGAAATAACAATAACATAGAACCCTCAATAAAGCAACTATTTGACAAATCATTTTTTAATTTTGGTATTGCCTCGGATGCGTTTTTGTAGTACACTCTCCTAGCAATTTGCGAATAAAAATGCAGAATCTTATTATTTTTTTTTGCTCTTTTGCAGTTGTAATTTAAAATTTGTTGCAATTGTTGTAGTTGTTTGGTAAAATTGTATTGTACTTTAGCAATACGCTATTTTACTCGTCTGTTGTTGCAAAAGCGATGACACTGGAGATATACTTTGGATAAGACTTTGCCAAAGCTTTCTAATAGTAAATTCACAAATTTGCGCCCATTCTTTTTTGCCGCAATATTCTTTATTGCAGGTATTTTCGCGGCAGCCTTGTTTTTCGAAAACAAAGTCTATTTCTTTATTGTTCTCGTAATCATTCTCGTTGCGGGTGTTGTCTTATACATGTTTGAAAAGAAACTACCTCTTTTGCTCTTTTTAGTACTTGTAACTGGATTTGGTCTTTATATCCTCAATTTGTCCATTACGCAAGTGCCTGAAATATCAGGGGATACAGCATTAACGGGAAGGGTAACTGATGTTACTGTAGGAAAACACGATTATAAATATACTGTCATTTTAGATGACGTTGAATATCTTGCTACGCTCACTGGCGATCCTAAAAGGAAAGTCGCAGTCTTTACTGATGACTTGGCTGCAATAGGTGACACCGTTGAGGTCACAGGTTATATTGCAGCGTTTAATTACACACCGCTAAGTAGTTTCTCAATGAGTAACTACGCTTCTTCTGTGAATTATGTTATCGACGCTGAACGTTGTACCGTTTTAGCAAGTGGGAATTATAAGGGTTACGAGACAGTTTATATCAAAATTAAAGCTGCTTTTGATGATGCTATGGGCGAAGATGTGGCAAATATCGCGCTATCGTTGATTATAGGACATAAAAACTCTTTTGATGAATCAAAGAGCAGTGACATTTTTGCCACACGCTTATCCTCAATATTCGCCGTTTCTGGACTTCATTTTGCTTTTATAGCAATGATAATCTTCTATGTTTGTCGCCTTTTAAGAGTGAATAGGCGAATTTCCTTATCAATAACGATAATTTGGCTTCTCCTCTATGGCGCACTAACAGGTTTCCCGATGCCACTCATTCGTGTGCTTGTCGTTCCAATAATTTTATTAATCTCAACATTGACTAATCGACAAACGGATCCGCTTACGACTTGGGGATTTTCTATGATCATCCTTTTGTTACCAAACACTTTCGCGCTATTTGAAATAGGTTTCCAAATTGCATCGCTATCCATGCTTGGTGTAATTTGCTTTGGCGGGTTCTTTAAACGGTTGTTTGGCAGACTAAACAACAAAATACTGAATATGGGAACCTATACAGTGTCAACCTTTGCTTCAGCTAACCTGTTCTCAGGCGCAGCAACAATAAACGCTTTTACGTCTTTTGGGTTCTATTTTACACTGGGAAGCATCGCAATTATACCTTTTATTTCTTTTGTGTATATATTACTGATGGGTGGGGTGCTACTATCACTAATAGCACCAGTTCTTTCGGCGACACTAATTCCACTCAAGTTCTTAGTAGAGGGTGTAGGAAGTCTCTCAACACAACTCACAAATATGCGCTTTGCCACGTTTATGTCTGGTGAGATCTGGTTTTTCTCGCTACTCTATATACTTACAATGTTTCTAATATCTAAATTTATATTATTGCGCATGAAATACAAGCTTCGCATTCTAGTGTCGTCTATAGGTCTTGCAATACTTGCAATAATTATAGTTTAATTCGCTTTGATTTCTCAATGTCTGATTTAGAATCTAGAGTTTGCATTTGTGCCTCTCACAGCACTTCTAAGCGTTGAGATAGCTTTATTTGTGGCATGCTCAATTCCCACCTCTAGACATTTTGTGACATCGAAGTATTCTTGTAGTTTTTATTCTCTTTGCTAATAATGAATTAAGTCTGCTTCTAAACTTTGCTCTGCTATCAGTATCGGAACTATTGTATCCGCCCAAATGCGATATCCTTCTTCATTGAAGTGTAACTTATCACTACGATAAATCTCTGGTTTTAAGGTTCCATCTTGGTTCAATAGCGCGTCTGTACAATTAATAAAGCGCAAATTATCTACTGTCTTACAATATGCTTCAACATCTTTATTGCAAGTATTAGATTGATCCCATACTTTTTCTCTAAGCGGTGTTGGCGCAATCGATACATAATATATGAACGTTTCAGGCAATTTCGCCATTATGTCATCTAATAACTGACGCACTTCTTTAGCTACTGCCGCTCCTTTTTTAGTTCCTATACCACCGTGAATGTCATTGCTCCCGACATATAACACTATAGCGCGTGGTTTAAATGGCATTATCAGTAGGTCTATCCACTTACTCCAATCAGATACTACTGTAGCAGCGATACCGACATTATATGTGGTTAAGGGGGCAAAATCACTCGCTGCGGAATCCCAATAATCGATAAATGAGCTTCCACATAAAAGAATTTGACCTTCGCTAAACCCTAAATCCTGATACTTTTCACTCCGTTCCTTTGCACGCAAATATTTAGCGGGATACCCTATAGTAAACATATATGTCAGAGTCAACGCTAATATGCAAATGACTAAAACAATTGCAACTATAATAATTATCTTTTTGACCTTAGTGCGGGGCTTGGCTTGCCCGTTATCTGCTGACTTGCTCATGTTAACACCTATTATTTTTGTTTAATCTTAGCGGACCTCTGTTTTTGCCTTTTGTGTCAAAAACAAATTGATCGCTCTTGTTTTATTGTTTCAGTTTAAACAATCTAACCACAATAGACAACACCGTGTATCAAGTTTTAACTAAGCTAAGTTTGTTTATCTAGCATGCTACATAATTGTCGATTATAGACTATATACAATCATACATGTTGCATTTCTATATTAAATCAATGCTTGTTCTCTGCACTTGCATCGCGCTCAGCACTACATACCGCTTAGTTAAACAAAATCTTGATCACTACTGTTACCAATGCTTGATTTGGATAGATCCAACTTTAGATTATTTAACCTAACATAAGTTTACTTAAGTAATATGGATTTTGTCAAGTCCCAAAATTTTTTTATTTTGCTAACATGAGGCACTTTTGTAGGTTTTCATTAAAGGTTGTGCTTTTTCGAAATCGATGTCCGAATTCGATAATTGATATTGTACTAACATATCAGTTATTTGAATTTTAAATAAATGCGCAAGTTTTGCATTGCTTATAGGGCAAAACCAATATCGCACTCTTACTAACATGTAATAATCATGTCATTTATAATTTTTTTACTCTGTTTCGCTTTTGAATTTGATTGCGACAACTGTTCTAAAAACAAATTCTCTTTTTCTTTAGCACTTTGATTCTTTGATTTATGTGTAAATATATGATCTCTGGCTTTGCATTTTCGCGCTAAATTTTTTTTAATTTTTTTTGCCTGGATTTTA
>JAITLB010000038.1 GCA_031278175.1 Christensenellaceae bacterium | reverse complement strand
ATATAGTTAGCGCGTTATCCGAATTGACGCTATTAGATCCAGCATGCGGCTCTGGTGCATTTCCTATAGGGGCACTGCAAAAGATCATATACATTTTAGAGCAAATTGATGGAAATGGAGTACTATTGCTTGATAATAGAATTGAAGCGCATGAAGGAACGGCACAAGATAATATTCTAGATGTGAGCAATAGACCGAGTGGATCTTTAAATTATATTCGTAAACTTCGTGTTATTCAAAACACACTATTCGGTGTCGATATACAACCAGTAGCAATTGAGATATCAAAAATTAGATGCTTTATATCATTAATTATCGAAGAAAGCATAGATGACAGTAAACCCAATAGAGATATTATTCCTCTACCTAATCTCGATTTTAAATTTGTTGTTGCAAATTCGCTAATTAGTTTGAGTGAGGACTATGAGATAATTCATTCTGAGAAAACTGATAATTGCCTTGAGAGATTAAAGTCTTTAAGAAAGCAATTTTTTAGTCAATCCAATATTAACAATCAACTTGTATTAGCAGAATTTTTAAATGAAGGATCTGAGATATTAAAAGAACAGCAAAGGCTTGGTAATAAGTCGGCTGATTTAGAAAGGTTGACTAGCTGGTTACCATTCGCATATTTAAAAAATGAATGGGTAGATTTTGAGTGGATGCTTGGAACGTCTAAATTTGATCTAATAATAGGGAATCCACCATATATCCATATTGAGAGGATGTCAAGAGCAGAGAAATCAAACTTTTTAAGACAAGTGAGTGACATTAGAGGAAAATTTCGAACTGTCCCTAGGTATAAAACGCTTGAGTCCAGAGGTGATGTATATTGTCTGTTTTATGAGCAAGGTATCAATTTGCTTAAAGACGATGGTTTCTTGATATACATTACTAGCAATAAATGGATGACTTCGACATATGGAGAAAAGCTGAGAAATTTATTTTTAGAATATACTAATCCGATATCATTTGTCGATTTAGGATCAGGACGGTTTAGTAGCGCTGCTGTAGATACTGCTATATTGTTATTGCAAAATTGCCCAAATTTGCATCAATTAAAAGCGGTGACATATAGAGGCACTAACCTAAATCAATTGTATAAATATGTAGACACATCCTTTAATGTTGATTTTGAGCTAGGACAACCCTGGACAATTTTAGATAATATGGATCGCATAATCAAGGAGAAAATTGATTCTTGTGCAACACCTTTAAGCAAGTTAAATTTGAAGTTGCACCGTGGAATATTAACGGGTTACAATGATGCATTTATAATTAGTGGTGTTACGCGTGAGAAAATATTAGAAAAATGCTCATCTGAGACGGATCGCAATAAAACTGCATCGATAATGAGACCAGTGTTGCGCGGTCGGAATATTAACCGTGGTTCATATAATTGGGGCGGTGAATATTTAATTGTCACACATAACGGATATCCCACTGAAGATGGAGATTATATTCCACCTATCGATATAAATGAATATCCTGCATTAAAAAAGCATTTTGATATATACTTTGATCAGTTATCTATTAGATTGGACAAGGGCAAGACACCATATAATCTTCGTAACTGTTTATATATGGCAGACTTTGATAAACCCAAACTTTTCTGGTCAGAGATAGCACAAAAACCTTCATTTGCATTCTCTAATGAAAACATAATGATTGTTAATTCGTGTTTTATGATAACTAATCCACCGATCGGGTTAGTCGACATTTTAAATTCCAAATTAATTGAGTGGTATTTCCCAAAAATTGCAACCAGTATAGGAAATAGTGTTGCAATATGCTACTTTAAAAGTTTTGTTCAAAACATTCCCATTCCATTAAAGATAGAGGAGAAGAGATATAGTGAAGATGAAATTTTTGAGTTATACGGACTAAATAGTGATGAAATTAGTTATGTACTTGAGTCTTTAGGCGAGTATAGTTAAATGATTTAAAGACATTAATGCCAGTTGAATACATCGCTAATATAAAAAATAATGTCAACTCAGTAAGTTCTCAAACTGAAATAATAATGTTCACCGAAGATTTGCGGAATTATATAAAACTACTAACGTGTATAATTAAGATATGATTATTACGATATACTCCTTGATCTAGTCCGAGTACAAATAATCGTTAATTTTAATGTTGCACTTGTATTATTTAAGTGCATCTGTTAAACTATGTACTAATTAAACTTTGAGTATATATTATGCCTTATAATATTGAAACTAAATTAACACCAGACGTGCGCGAAATACTGCAAGATAATTACGATCGAAGTAATTTGCAGTTTCTTTTCAAAAACATTCTGATACCTGACTTCGAATATAGGAACAATAGCATATCTCACACATGTGACATTTTTGGTGACATTACAGAAATAGGAGGGTCTAAATCTCTAGATCTAGCTGTTTACGAGGTCAATTTGGATTCTAAAGCATACAAAAAACGTGTCAAAATAACCCAATGCATGTTTAAAGTCTTGCGTGAATATGGTGAAGAGTATTCAATTGTCATATTTAACACTGGTGATGGGAAGTATAGATTGTCACTACTCACTTGCAAATATGAATATGATCCACTTACGTCTAAGATTATAAACACGCTATCTAATCCGCGTAGATTCTCATTTAGTTTAGGTGTTGGTGCTAAGACTAAAACGGCATATGATGTTTTAATAAAGAAAGGCAAAGTCAGCAAT
>JAITLB010000234.1 GCA_031278175.1 Christensenellaceae bacterium | reverse complement strand
TTCTTTTATCTAGTCTCCCAATTTAGCAGGCAATGCTTGCTGAATTGGGCAGGTGCCTCCCGTTTCTCAATTCAACAGGCTTTGCTAACTGTTTTTGAGAAGTGTCTATTTGTTTCGCCCTTGCAAGCACAAGTAATATGTCAAATAAAACAATCTCGCTTTCCATCCGAAAATCTCCGCTATCATTGCCTATTAATTTCGCCATATCAAAGCCGTATTAAGTCGGTTCGGAAATAAATCTATTAATTCGCCTCCCGAACGCTTTTCTGTGTCTGTCTGATAATATATCTTAGGAACTATGTTTTTAGTTGAGGTTATACTTTTCAATCTGATTTAGTGTTTCATCCTTTTATATAGTCTCCCAATTTAGCAGGCAATGCTTGCTGAATAGCAGTTCTGTGTTGCCTACTGCTGGGAATTTATCTGCTTGGCAGGCAACACATTATATTGCAATGAGCAATCCTCATCTGTATACCAAAACTTTACAAGGCTTAGTTTTCTTTGTCGGCGGCATATAATTGACTATTTTGAAAATTTTTCACAGTCAGATATTTTATATGATGAAGCGCTTTTGTCAGGAAAGCCATAAATTAATTACGAAATGATGTATTAAAAGACTTTATAGTGACTAAAGACGCAATGCACCTTATATTAATTTGACATTAACAGCAAATTAGAGTATATTAAAAGCAAACATTTACACTGTTAAAAGCCTGGATGTTTATTTAAAACTTATAAAGTTGTTCTTTTATAAGCGTCTGTTATAAGCAAAATTTGGTTATATAATAAGCGAATATCTACAGTGTTTTGAGGAGTAGTTAACTGCAATGATAGGGATAATGTTTGCACTACAAAAAGAGAGCCAGCCTGTAATGGATGCTATCAAATTTAATAAAGAAGAGCGAGTGGGAAGATTAATATTCCATGAGGGGCAATTAAGTGGTGTTGATGTTGTAGTAGTAGTGACGGGTGTAGGTAAAGTTTTAGCCGCAGGGGCCACTGCAATTTTGATAGACAAATATAGACCCGACCTTATCATCTCAGCAGGTGTTGCGGGAGGGTTAGGAGTGTCTCGTATTTTTGAGACAGTGATAGCTTCAGACTTAGCTCAACATGATTTTGATACTACCGCAATAGGAGAGGCGAAAGGATTGCTACCACTTCTAAACGCAATCAATATCCACACATCAGAAGTTGCTAAAAATGCTATATTGTCCGTCCTTCCTAACTTGAAAGTAGGAACAGTAGTATCAGGTGACAAATTTGTTGCAAAAGCAGAAGAATCGTTAGCGTTAGTAAATGATTTTAATGCCGTTGCATGTGACATGGAGTGTGCTGCCATTGGACATATAGCAGCACTAGAGAACACAGACGTAATTGCTGTAAAAGTAATTTCAGATGGCGCAGATATAAATGCTGCAGTTTCGTTTGAACAATCGCTGGCAAAAGGAAGCGCCATGATTTGCGATATGTTACTAGAGACACTACAGGTCATAAATAATGCCTTAAAGATGTCCAAACAATAAAGATAAATAAAGGACAGGTTGAGATTTTGGGGAAGAAGAACAACCAGAAAGCTAATATAAGATATTTAACACCACTTGCTGTGTTGAAAGACCTTTTAGCGTTTGCATTAGCATATGCAATATCGATAATTATAGAATTTAACGATATAGATTTAGGTCCTAGATATATTTTAGGCTGGATTGCTATAGTTTTAACGATTTTGGCATTATTTGTAGCAAACAGTTATAGAATTGTTTGGCGATATGCTGGGGTTTCAGAAGTTATAAATGTACTAATCGCACACATAAGTGTTTATGTTGTCTTGCTACTCATTAACATGATATTGAAATTTGGTGCATCACTAGCGCAACTAACACTATATTTATTCTTTTCTATGTCGTTTTCCGTAACCTTGCGATTTTATCGCACAGCGGTGATAAGCATTGCTTCACGGTTTCAGGGGAATAATAAGCATAAAGTAGAGAATATAATAATTTATGGTGCAGGTTTCACGGGTTCGGCATTAGTTAGAAGATTTAAACATAATCCTAATGATGGATATAGACCTGTAGTTATGCTAGATGATGACCCACTAAAAATTAAAAAAACCATAGCAGGTTTACGTGTCGTTGGCGGACGTGAAAGCATTCATGATACGATGCGAAAATATCATGCTAATACTATAGCTATAGCAATCATGAACATTAATCGCGAGGAGTTGCGACAAATACATTTAGAATGTATCAAGCATCATGCTACAGTCAAAATTGTGACAAACATTACATCAGCGCCCGATGTGCTTAATGTTGATGCAATATCGCTTAAAAACATCAATATAGTAGATCTTTTGAATAGGCCCGAGCACAAAATTGACCACGCACTGTTAAATGAATTGATTAAAGATAAAGTTATTATGGTAACAGGTGGCGCGGGTTCAATCGGCAGTGAAATATGCCGACAGTCACTAGAATACGGTTGCAAATGCTTGATAATTTATGATCATTTTGAAAATGGGATGTTCGAAATAAATGAGGAATTTATCAGGAGGTTTTCGCCTTCTAATTATGTGTTAGTAGTAGGCACTGTAAAAGATCGACAAAAACTGCGCACCACAATGCAAACATATAAACCTGATGTAGTATTTCACGCAGCAGCTTATAAACATGTACCCATGATGGAAATAAATGGTGACGAGGCAGTCAAGAACAATATATTCGGAACACAAAATGTAATTGAACAATGCGAAGAAAGCGGTGTAGAGAAATTTATATTAATTTCTACGGACAAGGCAGTTAATCCAGCAAATATAATGGGTGCTAGTAAACGGATGGCAGAATTGCTAGTTGAGAGCAAATCCAAATCTGATAGTAAAACAATTTATGCAGCGGTGCGCTTTGGAAATGTATTAGGATCTAGTGGGAGTGTAATCCCAACATTTATAAAACAGATCAACGAAGGTGGTCCTGTCACAGTAACACATAAAGACATGAAACGCTATTTTATGACCATCCCCGAGGCAGTGCGTTTAGTTATGCAAGCTGGCGCATTAGCAAAGGGTGGAGAAGTTTTTGTGCTTGATATGGGCGAACCAGTGTATATTTATGATTTGGCTATGGATTTAATAAGACTGAGTGGTCTGGAAACAGGCAAAGATATAATAATACAATTGACAGGACAAAGACCTGGAGAAAAGCTTTTTGAGGAGTTGCGGTTCAGTAGCGAGGAAGTTGATCGCACCAAGCATGATGGAATATTTGTCTGCAAATTGCAACCTGTAGACACTGATATGTTGCAGTCAACGCTGATAAAATTGAAAGAAGCAGCAGATAATAGTGACAGAAACGAGGTTGAAAAGGTGATTTTCGAAATGGTGCCTAATGAGTATCGCAACATGTAATAAAATATTGATTGCGAGACTATCTCTATTATCACCGCATTTTGTATTGAATCACTTGGTCTAGTGTGTACGCTACTCTAAATCAATGGTCTAGGAAATGCAAAATACCGACTATATTTGTAGAGTTAAATGATAACTACCTTCAGTTTAGATCTTGAACTGAAAGGTGCCTCCCATCTAGCGCGAGTATATTTTAACATTTTTGCACCTCCTAGCATAAACAAGGTAAGACATGAAGTATTTTGGGACTGATGGAATAAGAGGTCTTGCTAACATATTCAGCAGGGCATTTTTAGAGCGTGTAGCAAGGGCAACAGCAATCATGACAAAGACGCATTCAAAGTGCGTGCTTGTAGCGCGTGACACACGCGAGTCGGGTGTTGCAATAGAGAGCGCGCTGGTTTCAATGTTGTCAAAATGCGGTGTAGATGTAATAGTTGCTGGTATGACTCCAACACCAATTGTCGCATATTTAACTAGATTGTATAATTGCGCATATGGCATCATGATTACAGCATCGCATAATCCACCCGAATATAATGGCATTAAATATTTTGACAGTGACGGCTTTAAAATTAGCAACGATGAGCAAGAACTATTAGAGCAATATATAGATGGCGATACTACAAACGCAGAAGAAAGCGAAAGAGGATTGGTTAGGAATATAAATGGCGATAGTCAATACTTAGAGCATTTGCATCAGATGCTCCTTAATCCAGATTTGCATGGTCTAAAAGTAGTACTCGATTGCGCAAATGGCGCAAGTTCCCAAATAGCACCCTTAGCATTTAAAAGGTTTGGCGCAACAACAGTTTCGATGTGCACTGAGACAGATGGCAAAAATATCAACGTTGAGTGTGGTGCAACTAACATAGAAAAACTACAAGCATTTTCAAAAGGGCAATGGGTAGACCACTTATGCTTTGCCTACGATGGGGATGGTGATCGTGTGATTGCTGTAAAAAACGGGAAGATATTTGATGGCGATCATATTATGTACGTGGTGACGAGATATTTGCGACAAAAAATTGGCAGTGAAATAAAGGTTGTTGTCGGCACACTAATGAGCAATCGTGGTGTTGAAAAAGCATATGAGAGAGGTCACATATCTTTTATAAGAGCAGACGTAGGCGATAGGAATGTGGTGCAAGCTATGATAGCAAATAACGCAAAAATAGGCGGCGAAAACAGTGGGCATCTAGTATTTTTAGACTACCAAAACACAGGTGACGGGTTGCTATCGTCAATATTATTCGCATTAGCTGAGATCGAATATGGAGTAGAGAATTTAGATGATATTGAAGATTATCCTCAAGTTTCAAGCGATCTAGAAACTAGCGCTAAAGGTCTTGATATATTTAAATGCAGTGGAATAAAAGCAATAATAGAAAATGTTAACAAGTGTTCAGACGGTCGATGCGTGATACGCCCTTCGGGCACAGAATGCAAAATACGCATCATGGTGGAAGCTAAAACTTATGAAGAAGCTGGAATTTTGGCAAGCGAAATTAGAGGAGATATCATAAAGCTAATAAATGACAGGTTGTAAAATCTATATTGTAAAAGCAAACACTATGTATGATGACATTGACATTTTTGGTGTTCGTCTATTTGAGCTACTAATTAATGAGTTTCAAGATGCGGCGCTGGTGGTAGATGCAGAAACAGAAATAGATATTAGCAATGCAGAAGTGCTAGCAGTACTCTATACGGACACACCATTAATAACTAGAGAAATTATTAATAAATGTTTTGAACGCGCGGTGTCCGAGCCGTCTATTATGACAAAAATCGGTTCTGGTTTTGTTAAGCCCTTACGAAGGGAATATTGTGGTGTAGAAGAGGCAAATGCATTACAGGTAAAAACGCTGGTAGATGTCCAAAATTTGATATCTATAGAGCGCGCCAAAATAATTAACAGACACATGGAAAACGGTGTAGTATTTTTAGATTTCACAACATGTTATATAGCACGTGACGCTCAAATAGGCGCAGGTACAATCGTTTATCCATTTAACTATATTGGAAACGGCAACGTAATAGGAGAGACTGTCAAGATTTTTCCATATTGCGATTTGAATTGTACTGAAATTGGATCTGGCACTAATGTGCGTGCTACATATGCAGAATCTGCAAAAGTGGGTAGAAACTGTACTCTCGGGCCGTATACCTGTCTTAGACCAGGATCGAGGATAGGCGATAATTGTCGAGTAGGAGACTTCGTTGACATTAAGAATTCAATACTTGATACAGGAGTTAAAGTGGCGCATCATGCCTATGTAGGTGATTCGCAGGTAGGTGCTAATTCGAACGTTGGGTGCGGGACAGTTTTTGCTAATTATGATGGGAAAGTCAAGCGAAGTGTTGTGATAGGGAAAAATGTATTTGTTGGATGTAATTCTAATCTGATAGCACCACTAACAGTAGATGATAATGCATATATTGCAGCAGGGAGCACAGTAACGCAACATGTGCCTGGAAAAAGTTTGTGCATAGCAAGAGCCAGGCAAGTAAACAAGCCAGAGTATCCGCATCCTAAACAAGAAAAAACGTAGTTTCAGAGTGTGAATAATTGCTTTAATACCACTTTAAAGTGATTAATACAACCTAAGTGATAAAGACATCTAGTTTCAAGACTCGAGAGGGTCGCTACTTTGACATACGAGAATTACTTACGGGTAGCTTAATATAGTCTTAATGCGCGCCTCTTAAGTTGCATTTTTTGTTAATGTAGTGTATAATATGCTGGTATGGCAAATGGCAACGCGATGCAACTTGAAACACTTATAATTTGTATAAAGTGTCAAGAATTAGAGTGTCGTTATAATGTCGACAATTTCAAGTTTTCTTGTTTTAATATATCCTTGAAAAACAAGGTTAATGTAGTTTAATGCAATCTACACTAATGCAGAAAATGCGCCCGCTGTAGTATACAGTAGCAAAAGCAGGTCTGATTTTTAAGATGCATAAATTTAGCAACTATGTTAACTCACTATATTTCGGGAGAGCCAGAGGAAAACAAACAAAGTATCATCCAAGTGATTAACCGACTATCAGCATGCATTACTTGAGAATTCAGGCAAAGGAATGCAATATTAAAAGTTGCAAAAATTGATGCTCTGATATGTTATTGCAAATAGAAGACGTTTTAAAACATCGGGCCATAAAGGATGGCAAAACATCAAAGCGGTTAGAAGTAAAACCGATATATGATCGTGGGTAACTCCTTGTTGCTTAGGGTTTAAGATATTAATAGATAGGCACAAATCACTCAAGGTAGAGATTACCTAACAAGCAAGGTTTGTTGATGTCTGTTTAAGGTTTGCTTTTAAGAGATTAGATGAGATAGTGGATGAACGCAATGAATTGATTTAAGCAATTGATTAATGATTTGTCGCTTGAAAAAAAGAATTTAGTGATGCACCAATATGGCAATTGGTAAATAACAGACTTTGTTTGCTGTCGTTGGTGGTGGTTAAACACTCAAAGAGTAGTCAATCGCTGAAAGCTATTAGACTTTGCGGAGGATGTCTTAGATTTGCATTTAATCTTGTGTTTGACTAATGCTATTGTCAATAACAATTTGAGTAACACTACGCATACAAGACATGCTCTAACTGAATTTTTCATTGAGTATAGCATTTTCTCGATATCATGTATATGCGCGATATAGAAATAGTGATTGAAGATTAAAAAGTTATGACAAATAATGGCACAAGCATTCAAAATGTTATAGTTTATGGTGCCTTGACCAGTCAAATGCCAGTTGCCACTACCGCTTAAAAATTAAATAGGAAGAAAAATTAAATCTTATGATAAAACATATTGTATTATTCAAATTGAAAGACGCAACGTCTGCGGCAATCAACGAAGCTGTCGCTGTCTTATTATCGATGAAGGGGAAAACACCGCAGATTTTGGATATTGAGGTCGGTGCTGATTTTTTGCGATCGGAACGATCATATGACGTAGCTTTGCAGGTTACAGTTGCAAACCGTGAAGCGTTAGATGCGTATCAATTAGATGCATATCACTGTAGCACTGTTAAACCGTATATGCATGAGAAAAGACTGTCATCAGTAGCAGTAGATTACGAAATATAACAACTAGGAGCAACAAATGGAAGAATTTCATGTTGTAAATATAGCAGGTATGGAGGTTAGTTTACCTCTTGTAGAGGTAGCACCAGGCATAAGAGTAGCATTTCTTAATTTGCACGGCAAGCCAAGATTGACAGAGCACTGCGCAAGCAAAATAACTGAGCTTGCAACGGATGTTGATGTAATATTGACAGCTGAAAGCAAGGGGTTTGAGCTGGCGCATTGCGTTGCCCGAAATCTAGGTCATGAGGCATACGCTGTCGCGAGAAAAGCGACCAAACAATATATGAAAGAGGGTATCTTTGTAACGGTAAAAACAATAACGACTGAAATCCGTCAAACGTTGTTTTTATCTAAAGAAGATGCCAATTTACTAAAAGGGAAAAGAGTAGCTATAGTGGATGATGTGATTTCTACAGGCGAAAGCCTTGCGGCTTTGGAAGAAATAACTAATAAAGCGGGTGGCACAGTGGCAAAAAGGTTGTTTGTACTAGCAGAAGCCGATGCGGTAAAGCGCAAAGATATCGCTTATCTCGCTTATATACCATTATTTTAGAAGAAGTAATATCATGGACGGCAATTTTTTTACAAAAAACGAACTACAATATGATGATTCTCTCATAACACAAAAGAGTGTTGCGATAATCTTATTGCTTTGCATTCCAGTGCAAGCAATACTAGCGTATCTATTGGGCGAGATATCTAAATCTTCTAGAGATGTGCAAATATTGCTTAGTTACTTTGCCTCACAAGCTGGGTTTATTATATCAATTGCCTTGTTCTATAGAGGGAAAACTAAAAATGCGTTCGCGCTATTACCTCTAAAGCCAAAAATAAATCCAATAGCGGGAATTTTTGCTATCGGAGTTGCCCTAGGTTTGATCGCACAAAATATGATTATTTCCTACTCTTTTGACTGGTTTTTGCAAGGTGTAAACATAGTATATAGTATAGAAATGCCCAATTTAGCAAATCCTGTAGTAGAGATTTTTTCTATTATAGTGATATGTGCGCTACCAGCAATCTGTGAGGAAATAATATTTCGAGGTTTTTTGCTTAAGGCATTGCGAAAAAGTGGTAATACAATTGCAGCAGTAGTTACCTCATTGATATTTGCGATATTCCACTTAAATCTAAACCAATTGTTGCATCAGTTTATAATATCATTCTTTTTGTGTAACATAGTAATACTTACTAATAAATTGATATATGGGCAGATCATACATTTCTTTAATAATTTAGTAGCAATATTATTGGCGACACATGTGCCCAGTTATGCTAATTTAGGTGCCCCTAACTGGAGTAATGCGCTAGTGTTAGGGATTATAGCTATCTGTGGTGTTTGTATTTTATATCCCAGCCTAGCTGGTTTATTAAAAAACTCTGTCACAACAGTTTCGGCTAAGAAAATTGGTAATTTCCTATTTGCTGGATTAGATAAAGAGGAAAGAAAACAAGCCCAAATTATCGATAAAGAGAAGCGCGTATACTCAAATGGTCGTGCATATCTATTGCATCCATGGGTCTATGTTCTTATTGGGCTACTAGTATTTTTATTAATAGTTCTTGCGGTAGTTGCTGGTATGACTAGTTAGAATATGAGGGGATTAAAAATGACGAAGACATTTAAAATCGGAATAATATATTTTATTTCTGTTATCAGTTTAGTAGTAGCGCGAATTGTTTTTGCGCAAATTAACTTGTCAGATAATATTTCAAGTTGGACTTTTAGTTTTATATTTCAAATAGTGGCATTAGGACTAATTCCATTTTTGTTATACCGTATTTGGGTCGGTGGATCTTTTAGGGAATATGCCATTGAAATTCATTTGAACAAAAAACTGAATCCCGCAATATATATATTAGCAGTTTTAGCTGGGCTATGCACCTATTTTATCAATGTTATAGTTTCAATGTTTAGCAGGCAAATATTAATAGGTTGGGGATATACCTACGCTTCATCTGTATCTACAATATACAGTTCTCCAGAAGTGCTTATATTTGATATAATTGCAACGGCACTTTTACCCGCTGTGTTTGAGGAAATTGCTAATCGCGGGTTATTGTTAGCGACACTAAATGGACAGCGTAGTGAGAGGCTAAAGGTATTAATAGTAGCGGTAATGTTTGGACTTGTACATCAGAACATAGCTCAATTTCCGTCAGCTTTTATATCAGGAATTATTCTAGCATGGGTTGCGCTTAAAGCTAGAAGCATTCTCCCCGCCATGATAATTCATTTTATGAACAATTTTCTCATTATTATGGGATTATATAGTTCGCAACGAAGCGGTATATATTATAACGCGATAAACAATTTCTTCTCTATCATATTAAGCAATATTATATTCTTCGTTTTCTCATTGACAATATGTATTATCATACTGATTTACACAGTCAAGTCGATGCGAAAATTCCGAAAGGGTTCGACCCTGAAACTTATGAGCGAAGAGGATATGACTAAGTTTCTTGCCGAAGAAGCCGCAATAACTGATACTCCCGAAATCGCAGAATTCAGTGAAGTGTTTGAAAACGTGAAACAAGAAAAAGAAGAAGTAGCAGAAATAGACATACCTGTAGAAGAACCACGCGAAGCAACTGTTAATTATATTCCGCTTATCCTTGCCGCATTGCTTGCAACAGTTTCAACATTGTTTACCTTTATATGGGGGTTAATGCGTTGATTAAAATTAATTTTGTAGTAGTTGGTCATCTTAAAGAAAAATATTGGAATGATGCTTTTAGTGAATATGCAAAACGTATATCAAGATTCGCTGAATTAAAGGTCTATGAAGTCGCGGAGTCGTCAGATGCGGGGAGTATTGAATTACAGAAGTCGAAAGAGTGTGCTGGAATATTAAACAAGTTAACTGGGTTTGTAATTTTAACTGATAGAACAGGCGATATCATCGATGACAAACAATTTGCGGATTTAATATCACAGTTGGCTGTGAATGGAATTTCCGAGATATCCTATGTTATCGGCGGCTCACATGGTGTGAGCGAGTCTATCAAGATGCGTGCTAATAAAGTAGTTTCATTTGGCAAGTTGACATTTCCACATCGATTGATGAGGATAATATTGGCAGAGCAAATATACCGTGCGTTGACAATTATTAATGGACTACCATATCATAAATGAAATGTTAAAAAGAGAAGTGCTATATGGACAATGAAAAATTTATGAGGCTTGCATTGAAAGAAGCGGAAAGGGCCGTAAAAGAAGATGAAGTACCCGTTGGTGCTGTCATAGTAATAGATGGTGAAATAATAGCAACCGCACACAACAAAAAAGAGCAGAAAAACGATCCTACAGCACATGCGGAAATAGAAGTAATAAGAAAGGCCTGCAAAAAAATAGGCAACTGGCATCTAGATAAAGCATCGATCTATGTTACTCTTGAGCCGTGTGCGATGTGTGCTGGAGCAATACTGAATGCCAGGATAAGGCACTTGTATTTCGGGGCATGGGATATCAAAGCTGGGTGTTGCGGAACATTGCTAGATATTCCTGGAGACGGACGCTTTAATCATGAGACTTTGATTACGGGTGGTATTTTGAGAGATGAATGTGCTCATATATTATCTGACTATTTTAAAAACAAGAGGATGAAAAGTACATGTTAATGATAGTTGGATTAGGAAATTTTGGTTCCAAATATGCTAATACTTATCATAATTTAGGGTTTTTAGCCGTAGATAAGTTAGCTGACACATTAAACATCAAAGTACACAGAGCTGAGTGCAAATCTTTGACGGGTCTACTGAGTTTAAATGACGAGAAAATTGTGCTAGCAAAGCCACAAACATATATGAATCTCAGCGGAGACGCAGTTAAAGAGTTGTTGGCAAAATATAAAGCTAGTAGCAGGGATATGATAGTCATCTATGATGATTTAGATTTGCCACGCTTTTCAGTGCGCGCACGATCCGCTGGTGGTCCAGGAACGCATAATGGAGCACGGAATATCGTTAGTGAGATTGGGACGCAAGAGTTTTTTCGTGTACGCATCGGGATAGGCGACAGTGATGAAGATAAGCGAGAGTATGTATTGTCATCGATAACAAATAGCGACATGTTAAAATTTGATGAAGTGTTAACTGGTTTAGCTGGCACATTGAAAGAGTATATTATCAAGAGAGATGAAGATAAACTCTTAAGAGATTTAAACAGCAAAGATGGCATAAAATAAGCCGAATTAATGACAGGAACTAGCAAAAACGGTAAATAGTTTGTCAAGGATATATCTATTCTTGTATAGCGGTTGAATATACCTGACTAAGCTCTTGCGTATAATGCTTTTTCATGGTATAATTATTAAAATGCACGTGTATCTTAATGCGGCACAAAAGGAGAAATAAATGAAACATATTAAAACACTTGTTTCAAAAACACTTGTCAAAGATGGCAAAATAGGTTGTGGCGAATGCAACGCAAGTTGTCAGTCAGCGTGCAAAACTAGTTGTACAGTTGGCAATCAAATATGTAAAAGAGATATAAAAATCAACACTAAAAATACACCCATTCAGTAGTAATAAATTCTAATGGTACATGCGTTTTCACATTCGAGTGATGGTGTAGATAATTTCTTTTTATGGGACATCGAAAGTGGCAGTCTTCATCTTGTTGATTATGCCGCTTTTTTGTGCGCCAAAAAACATTATACTCTTTTTATGAATGCACAAGAAGAGTTCGATTTTAGCGTTATTAATGAAAGCAACGTTGCTGAAATAGAAGAAGAATTATTAGAATTAGAGTCAAATGGGACTTTAAATGCGCCTCCTGCAATAACACAATTTTCAAAAAACATTTCCGTAGTAAAAGCTCTATGCCTTCATATAAGTCATGATTGTAATATGCGTTGCGGTTACTGCTTTGCAGGTGGTGGTTCATATAATACTTCTAGAATTCATATGTCCGAAGATGTAGGAATAGCGGCTGTTGATTTTTTAATACACAATGCTGGTTCTCGAAAAAATCTTGAAATAGATTTTTTTGGTGGAGAACCATTGCTAAATTTTGATGTTGTTAAAAGCATCGTTGAATACGCAAAAAAAGCTGGTGCTAAATCAAATAAGGTTTTTTCGTTTACTCTTACAACGAACTGTGTAGCACTAGATCAAGATGTAGCTGAATATTTGAATGCTGAAATGTCCAACGTGATTTTAAGCATCGATGGCAGAAAATGTATACATGATGGAGTAAGACACCCTCTCAACAGCAATATAACATATGACTATATAATTTCTAATGCATTGAATTTTCGCAAACTGAGGAAAGAGAAAGACTATTTTGTTAGAGGCACTTTTACAGCAAAAAACATCGATTTTTTAAAGGATATTGAAACACTGCACGATTTAGGGTTTGACGCTATTTCCATTGAACCTGTAGTGTTAAATGAACAACATCCACTCGCGATAAAAGAAGAACACATAGAAGCAATTTTTGAGGAATATACAAAACTTTCAAAATACTATCTAAAAAAGCAAGAAGAAAGTGAAGGATTTTCATTTTTTCATTTTAATATAGATCTGAGTGGTGGACCATGTGTAAACAAGCGGCTGACTGGTTGCGGAGCGGGTACGGAGTATTTGGCGGTTTCCCCAGAAGGCGAACTCTACCCCTGTCATCAATTCGTTGGCAAACATGATTATAAGATGGGTTCAGTTTTTGATGGACTAGTGGATTCCGAGAAAAAGCGACTTTTTTCAGAATTGACAGTACTCTCTAAAGAACATTGCAATGCTTGTCCTGCAAAATATCATTGTGGCGGTGGGTGTAGTGCCAATTCATTAAACTTAGCTGGAAATCTGTGGGGACAATATAAAATCGGTTGCGCTCTAGCACAAAAGCGCTTTGAGTTAAGTCTAGCACTGACATTTTTAAAAAAGCAAATTAAATCCTAAATAAACTCTCTCAAGTCGATTAAGAGACAAAGAGTTGAGAAAACAATAAATATTGTCTAGTAGTAGAGCAAATTCCTGTAAGACAGCGAAATTGAAAAAGACTCTGAGGACCACGCTACTACAATATCTCTAAAGTAGACATCAAAAAAGAGAACTATGTCAATTCAATAAAAACACTGCATTTTTGCACGGAAACAAAGGCATTAAACGGCTAATGCTGATATTTTTGAGGGTTATAGTGCAAACAGAAAAAGTCCCCGACAGACCGTGTTTGGCGGGGGCGATTCCACTGCGGGCACTTCCAGAGCGCCAGAGGGAGGGCTTTTATGCGGGCGAGGTTATCCGCGAACCGAAGAGCAGTTAGGGCTTATATTCTCTATTCCTAAAGGCTTTGATAAAATCGATTTCGCCTGTTTCTATGTGGAAAAGGATGCCAAGTTATTCATTGACCTAGCTTACCGCCTGAAAGTAATCGAACTTGTCCGCCTTGACTATAACGGGCTTTAGCATTCGTATAATCATCGTCTTGTTTATGCCGTCAAGTATGGAAAAGTACTTTGCGTTCATGTTCGCCGCCAACCGACACAGTTATAAAAAACGGCGCACTTTCTAAGCCATGTCTAATCGAGTGACAAGCTCTTAGTCAAAATCGCTATCGGAACCGTTTCGCTAATGACCGAATTGTTTATGGGACGAATCTCCGATTGTAGTATATACGGTCGATGTCGTTAAGTTCTATATTAATGTTGATCTTGTTGCATGCCGAATTGGTAAAGCTAAACACAAAGCATTTCAGCGCATAGTGCGCTTTGCCTGTAGGTGTCAGAAAATATCCCTTAGCACTCATTGCCCTTATAGTGAAAGGTTTTAACGGATCCCTGTCCTTTTGCATTTTTTCATTCGAGCCGATCACATAATCGATGTCTATGTCCATTGACAGCCTAGCTTATCAAGGTAGAACAGATTTATGGCGGTGCCACCCTTAAGCATAAGTCTATCATTCTGCGGTGATTCCGTAAGGGTGCATGATCTTTTCGATCGTATTGCGAATAAAGACCGTCTTTTCGGCAACGGTCGCTACATTCTTTGGCTATAAGTTTATTCTTCTAATTTTCGCCCATTGCCGACTTAGGCACTATCAAATTCTATTCCTTATCAAGCTCTACAATGTCGTCCTTATTTTCCGTCATGTACGAGTTGCGGTTTCCCATGCGATCCTTGCAGTAAGCAAAGAAATCCGCCGACAGTTTGCCGCGCATAACCTGCCACAATATATACCCCGTTTTTAAATATAGGAATTTCTCACCATAGCAGTCAAGGTATTTCTTGAGCTTTGCCTCGTCTAGGTAGGCATACGAATATTAACGGATGCCAAGACTTCTTCTATCCACCCGCTCAAATCCAAACAGACTATGCAATCTACAACGGTGCGCTCTAGGTCGGTAACGCGGACAACCCCATCCTTTAGGCGCAGATCCTTAAAGGCTTTTATTGGTTGCGCGTTCCCAAGTTTGTAGCACTTACTGTTCGTCATATTCTTCATACTAGCACACCTCCGCCCTTAAAGTCAAATCGCACTCGCACCAGCAGTAGTCTTTCAGCGATTTAATAACAAAGGTTTCGTCCCTAAATTCTAGGCACAATCCCGCTTTCAGCTTTTTATAATAGTTGACCTTTTTGCAAGAGATAGCAAGAATAGCAATTAAGCAATATGAGTAATAGGTCGTTGAATATTTGCCAACTAAACCAGTCGATGATAGTCACAATGAGATTTCTAATACACATCTCAAAAGGCAATATTACTAACGACTGTAGCCATTTTGCAAAACCTATAATTTTATTACAGAATTGCCAATTTGTCAAGTGTAAATTTTTTTTGGGACCAGATCAGTGTGGAAACAAAATGATATAATTGTACCAAGTGCCAACGTGCAACGCATAGTAGCAAATATTGATTAATAACCAATTATGTTGGTATGAAAAAGCGATGCTTATCTGGCGGGGATGTCCGACTTCGCCAGATAAAACTCGGGCAATCGTTTTTAGAGGTTCCTTATGGAAGAACCATCAAATACTTTGTTTTTAAACGAACAACCCCTTATTTTATCCCCAGCTTTAGCTGAAAAAATTGGCTTGAAAAATGCTATCGTTTTACAGCAGGTCGCATATCTGTGCTCGTATGCAACAAAACGCATTGACAATGTACAATGTGTTACTGCGTCTTTAGATTGGTGGCTGGACCGCCTTTGGTTTCTTAAACCTAGAGCACTCAAAGATATTTTTAAATTTCTCATTGGAAAAGATTATATTAAAAAAATCGACAATGGCGAAAGAGCGTTTTTTGCCATTTCAAATTCTTATGCCGAATTACTTGCTGATGTAAATACAAAACGTGTTTTGAAAGTGTTGCCTGTTTGCGCCGCTACTGTGGGCTTGAATGAGTCTTTCATAATACAACACATCCACTATAGCCTTGAGACGAAATCAAAATATTCGGACGGCAAATTTTTCAGAGCATCTTTTGATACATGGCAAAGCTTACTACCATTCTTGTCCAAAACAACACTCAAGCAAGTTGTTAAAAACTTGGTTGTGAAGGGTGTAGTAAAGCGAAAAGAGGTATATGTTTTTGCCGACAGGACAAGTTGGTGGACAATTGATTATGGTGTTTTGAATATGCTTATTGCACATTTCAAAAGAACGAATGAAGAAATCGCTAAGCGCGTGGATGCAGAGAAAAGGATTCTACAATCAATAAGACAGCAGGCGGCACTGATAAAAAATGACGCACGCGAATGCGAGGTTGAAAACCACTTTAAAAAAGAAGAATTTGAAAATAATGACTGCGAAAATAGCGAAATTATTCACGAAAACGAAACCCGTCCTCATGGAGACATTTTTTTGCCTCATGGTTACGAAAATCGTCCTCAAGGCGAAACGAAAACTGACCTCGAGGCTACGAAAAGCGTCCTCAAGCAAACGAAAACTGACCTATATATAAGAGAACTAACAATAGATTGTAATTCTATAGTTACTACGAAATTAGAAGAAGAAGAGAAGACTGAGAATATTATAGCTACAGTAAGAGATTTTGTAAAAACTTTTCCGCATGACACGTGCGCGTGTGTGCGCGAAGACACGACAAGTGATTTTGAAAACACAAAAAAAAGTGAGGATGGAAAGCAAGTTCGAGAAGCAAACTTGAAGTTTCACGATCTGACCCCCTTAGCAAAACGTTTTGATTTGTTCCGACGTTTTGGCATGCCCCATGTCGTTTCTAGAAAGACCTGGGATGATACCAATAGCCCAGTTGAGGAACTCTTTCGATTTGCTGGACTGGAGCACGTATGCGTGGAAGAGGACTGGGACCAGTTCAACAAGTTGTGTGACACTGACATGTCTTTTGGCGACATACTTTTCATCGCTGAGACTTTAGGAGAAGAATTCGATTGGTCTGCTGTGGATTTTCTTACTGAAATGATGAATTCGAGAGAGGAGGATGCTCACGATATTAATGTAGCAATGTTTCTTCATTATTTAGACAGCGCCGCACACACAATGTTCTATGCCGCAGGTATGCGCGGTAGAAACAGAACGCTGGGCGATTTAGTAGGGTTTAACAATGTTGATAAACTAAACCTGTCTCATTTAATGCTATCCTATATAGCGTCAATCCTCGGGAAAGACTTTAGTTGGAAAAAATTAGAACTTTGCGCCAGATTCTATGCTGGAAATGAAAAGTTAATTTCTGAGTTCTTCACAGATAAAGAGAAGAGCATGGAAAAAGCTCTTAAAACTATCAAAGAAAGCGAGGTGGCATAATGGACATACTACGCGAAGAATATACAAGCCGTTATGATTATAACCGCGAAATTGCAGAACTGAAATATAGGGTGCGTGGTGTGCAAATAGAGATGTTTCATGAAAAAACCGAATTCTTGCGTGAAAAACGTAAAACTGCAGACGATGCGCGAGAGGTAGCTAAAGAAGTTGCTTATGCTCGACACCTCATGCGTTACCAGGGGGGCATAACAAACGTCCCATGGATTGATAATTATGAACAAACCTGCGTAGATGATAAAGAAAGAGATGAACGAAACGATGCGATGTTTAGAAGAAACACTGCTTCCCTGGAACAAGAAAAACAAGAACTGCAAGCTGAAATGGAGGCGCTCCTTAAAGAGGCGATAATCCGATTCCCATACGCAAGTGAAGTGAAAAAAAAGCACACTTTCAGATATATCAATAAAAAAGAAAATAATCGGTTAGCACGATTGGCGGAGCAAGAGCGGCGCGATGGTGCTCATATAAGTAGTTTGACACAGAGTAGCGATCCAGTAGGCGCGGTCTTTTGTGCTGCTGGTGTTGCGAACGACAGAGCGCCACGTAAAGAAGATTTAGAACAACATCGGCGGCTTGCTAATGCTGGTGTGGACTTATCGCAACAATTGAGTATTGCTAAACACTTAGAAAACAACTTTGATTGGCTTGTTGTGGATTTTTTTGTTGAAATTATGAAATCACGACAAGATGCTACAGACCTTCGTGTGTCAACCTTTGTTGAGGTTTTAGTAGATCGTATTAAATCAATATTCGTAATCTTAGGCAAAGCGAAATTCAACACGCGCTGCAATATGACGCTGAGTGATATAGAAAGTTTCAACAACATTGACAAACTAAACGTGCCGTATCAAATACTACTACGTTTAACCAGATCGATCAAAAAAGACTTTAGTTGGGAAAAATTAGAAGAACTCGCCAGATTCTATGCTGGAAATGCTGAATTGATTGATGAGTTCTTCACAGATCCCGACAAGAGCATAGGAAAAGCTCTTGAAACTATCAAGGCAAGTGAGGTTGTACAATGAACTTAGTTACAGTTTCAGGTCATGTTGTACGTGACGCCGTGCTTAGCACATCAGCCGCAGGAGTGACGCGATGCAGTTTTGCATTCGCAATTAACGAGCAACGCTCCGATAAAAATATAACAACATATTTGCAAATTGTTGCATGGGGACCTTATGCTGCAGTGCTAAAAGAGCACGCAATCAAAGGTTCTAAACTGCTGATTCACGGACGCATATTAACGCGGATGAGCGAAACACAAAGAAGAATTACTGAAATTGTTGTCGAACACTTTGAGACAATGAGAGTAAAAGACTCAACAGCGCAAGTAAACAGCGATGAAGAGACTTGCATAGACGAAGAACTTGTTTAGTGAGGTAAACTATGGCAATAGATATTATAAACGAGCTAGGCGAGAAAACTGAGATAGAACCAGTATTTTCTCAAGAGCCTACGACTAAGAAACCGATTCCGCAATGGATAATCGACAGAAAGAACCGCTTTTATGAAAACACAAAAAAAAATATACCTCAAGCGATGAAAGAGCTTAAGAACTGGTGTGGTGTGCAATGTAAATACAATCCAACAACCAAACACCTCGAAAAACCGCCTGTGGATTGCAACATAAGACCAGAAGATAATAAAGGGCACATATCTTATGCAAAGATTGACACCCCGAGCACATGGTGTTCTTTTGATAAAGCGCTTGCGTTTATGAAAGAGCAAAACCTGGATGCCATATGCTTTGCCCTAACAAAAGAAAGTAACGTCTTTTGTATTGACTTAGACAAATCCTTAGAGAGCATCCCAGACGAGAAAACTGGTAAAAGTAAATCGAAAGCTTCAGATCTGGCATGGAAAATTATAAACACCTCACAAAACACATACGCAGAGATAAGCATGTCCGGAAAAGGCTTGCACGTCTTTGGTGTAAAGAGCGAAAACGCACAAAAGCACCCTCTGTTTACCGGTGAGACTTACGTGAAAAGCGCGGATGGAACGCTTGAAATTTATGACAGCCGGCACTTTATGACAGTCACAGGGACTGTGTGGCCAAACGCGAAAAAAGAGCTTAAGGAGTTTCGCAACGATTCGGAAATGTTAATGATTGCGCATGAGAAACTTAAAGATAGACCAATGCCAACAGTCTACAGTAGCAAATCAACATACCGCTACAATTCAAATGGCGGTGTTCTAACTCTGCGAGACGTAGAGGAACGAATTGAAAGAAGTAAAGCCGCAAGGGAGTATAGCAATCTGAAAAGCGGAATATTAGCGTCGCGCGGTGGTGTGCCAGATCATTCACTTAGTGACTTGCGCATATGTAGCATACTGGCATGGGCTTCAGGTGGTGACCGTACTATTGTTGAACTGGGTTGGCAACAATCTGGATTATTCAGACATAACAAGAGCAAAAACTACATTGACAGAACCATTAACAAAGCACTAAGCAATTGTCACTCAAGATAGAAATAAAGCAATAAATCATGGGCAAGACATGTTAAGCAACACAGAGCACAAGGATGATATGCACGATGTACAGCACTGCGTGCTGGACGCGACACAACCAAAAAGATTGACGCAAAAGGCCGATTATACGTACGTTATAATCGAAGATAAAAACAAAAAAACTATATACCGGAGGTATACAAATGTTAAACAACACTGAAACCCAGGACTACACGTCCACTGTACCACACAAAGTGCTAACTCTCGATGATGTGCCATTCTTCTACGAAATAGGTGGAGTGGTCGATGATGATTTTTTCGAGGAGCTAGACCCTGAAACCGATTTCACTTTTGAAATTGATGACTCTATTGCAGGATCATCTAAAATGTTCATGCACACCATTGAGGAGCAATTGAAGTATCAAAAGGAAATGAAAGAAGTTGAAAACTTTAGAATTATGTGCAAGAAAATAGCAGAGAGGAACTCCTAATGTCTGACACTACAACGGTTGATAATAAAACAAAAGACGGTGCAAAGAGGTACACCCTAGATGACACAGGGCTTACCAGACAAGAACAACAGTTTGTGGACCGCATTTTAAGCAATCTTGACAATGGCTTTTTGTTTTATAAAAACCCCTGGGATTTGAACAAGTTGACACCGCCTTGTAGCGCGGGGACAGGAAAGACTTATCGCGGTGCGAACCGTTTACTGTTGACACTGACCGCGCTCGAGAATGGATTTACAGACCCAAGATGGATAACATTCAACCAGATGAGAAAACAGAAATTGTTTTTCAAGGAAGGCGTGCCTCACCATGGTTCTTATGTGTCGTTTTGGGAACGTCAAGACAAACTTACAAAAAAAATATTTGATCCTGAAAGCTTGAAAGAGTTGTCTGAGGAAGAGCGTGCAGAGTATATTGAGAAGAACGTACACCCTATGCGCAAAGAAACGCTGGTGTACAACGCTGATGTTATAAAGGGAATGAAACCATTAAAGGATCAACCCGTAGAGATCGCAGAAGTTGATAAAAGCGACATGTTAGAATGCATACTAGAACATTCTGAGGCAAAAATATGTTTAGGAACACGCGCATGCTATTATCCAACGCGGGATATAATTGTTATGCCACCGCGAGAATGTTTTGACGACATAAGTTTCTATTATTCAACAGCACTACACGAGATAGGACACAGCACAGGGCATAAGAATAGATTGAATAGAGACATGAAAGGTTCGTTTGGTACAAAAAGCTATGCAAAAGAAGAATTAATAGCGGAATTCGCGTCTGCTATTATGTGTGTAGATTTTGGGCTTAGTCCATCAACCGAGCATATTCTAACCTCTGCTGCATACATACAAAGTTGGCAAAGAGCACTTTCAAATACACCCGCATTAATGCGCGAGGTTCTTAGAAGTGCTAGTGCTAGCGGAAAATACGTAAATCAAAAAATGTGCGAGCCGTTTATCGCTAAAAAATGCCTGCTTGATAGCGCAAAGATAATTGAGGCAAAAGAGACTGATAAGCAAATAGCATCAGAGCAGGGTCTTGAAACAAGTGAGCACATGAACATTGTAATAGACAAGAATTTCTTTTGTATTGAGCTAAAGGATGGATTCAAGAAATCAACGGCTTACCATGACATCATCGAGGCTTCAAAAAACATGCTTGTTACCCTCGCTGCAACCGATAACGTTTATATTGTTGGAAAGAGAGAGCAGAACGAGAGCACCGCCGATATTTTTGAGCAATACGAGAAAGGCGATCTTGCTGCCACAGTCATATCGGGACTTGACACAAAAGCAGGACTAAAAATTTTGCCAGTCGATAAAAATGCGTACAATGAGCGGTTTAAAAATCTCAATGAAATATCGGATGCCGATTTAAAGCGGTATATATCGCATATAGAAAAGGTTCTTAGCCTGCCAGCGAAAAGCAAAACCAAAGGCAAAGATGAAGAAACAGTCAAGGTAACACAAAAAGAAAAATCAAAGGGCCGAGGTTTAGAAAAATGATACCACATGATGAAACTCCCACCGAGCCAACCGTGCGTGATAACAGAGAAGAAATCCGCTTTGTAACATGCGATAATAAAACAAGGTTCTCCATTAGGGACGGCGACTATCTTCACATAAAGTCTTTGTTGCCTCAAGACGATGGTCCATGCAGGGGTTGGGATTGGAACGATGGTATACCTATACCTGCGAGGGAGTGCCCTAGGGATTTAAAATGTCGCTACATTGATGATTCCCAGTTGTTCGCAGATGGTGAGCTTTTCAATATCTGGGAATTTGAATTTTGGTTAGGCTGGGGCAACGAATATATCGACCGGGTTACCCCGCGAATACCCGCTTATGATGTCGCTTTCACTCCTGATGGGATAAAATATGAATGGAAAGAAGTCCCAATCGCTGATGAAGAGACTATGCTTAAAAACTTGGTTGGTGATGTGATTAAAACGGGCCGCGGTATGTTCAATCTATACAATACTGCAAAAGTTTTCCAAGGCGCAAACGGAACTGCGTTGTTTGGGCTAACGCGTGATGGCGAGTTAACTAGTTTGCAACCCGACAAATTTCTTTTGTTGAAAGCATTACTATCTAATGATATACGTTATAGAGTGGATGGTGGTGTTTTCTTCGAGGATGAATTGGAAGTTATTAGCAAACTCAATGCAGAAAGGTTGCACAGACAGGAAATTATAGAGTGTCTTAGCAAATACCATAAAGAAAAGGAACAAGCTCAAAATTCTTCTTGTGTTATCGATACAAACAAAGCAAAAGCGTCTAACACAGAAACAAACACCAAGGTTGCCAGTGCTAAAAAAGACACTGGCAGAGGCAGGTAAGCATGTTTAATAAAAACACAAAAAGAAATGCTACTGGAGGATTAAGCAAATGATACCACCTTATGGTCGCACCTCCGAAGAGGTTTATAATGATCTTAATGAAGAATTGAAAACTAAAGGTTTTGAGTTTGATAAGTATTTTAGGTTAAGTTATTTCTCTGAGCTAAAAGGAGCTTATCGTTTTCCGAATGATACGAATTTTTTCTTAGATGAATGGAACGGCGAACCTTGTATTCTTGCATGTTGTGAATCTGTTGGTCACCAGCCCATCTTTTTATCCGCTACTTTTGCCGCGA